>JACDAF010000202.1 GCA_013695575.1 Chloroflexota bacterium
GCCGAGCGCGGCGGCGCCGGCGGATCACGTGCTCATCGCAGCGGCCCGACGCGGCGACCTCGGCGGCGTGCGGTCCGCGCTCGCCGCCGGTACGAGCGTGAGCGCCAGCGACAGCGCCGGCCAGACCGCGCTGATCGCCGCGGCATACGCCGACCAGGTTGCCGTTGCCGAGGTCCTCATCGCGGCCGGGGCCGACGTGAACGTGAAGGACAGCACGCAGCAGAGTGCGTACCTCATTCCGACCGCGGGTGGTGGGATCGAGTTCCTCCGGCTCACCCTGCGCTCTGGCGCCGATGTGCGGAGCCTCGACAGCTACAACGGCACCGGACTCATCCGCGCAGCGGATCGCGGACACGTGGACATCGTCCGCGAGCTGCTGCGAACGCCCATCGCGGTCGACCATGTCAATCGCCTGGGTTGGACCGCCCTGCTGGAGGCCATCATCCTCGGCGACGGTGGCGAGCGGCATACCGAGGTCGTGCGCCTCCTGGTCGGTGCCGGCGCCAACGTGAACCTCCCCGATCGCGAGGCTGTCTCGCCGCTGACCCACGCGAGGCAGCGCGGCCTGCGCGGGATCATCCGGATCCTCGAGGGCGCGGGCGCGCGCTAAAGACCCGCTACATGCGCTCGAGCGGTGGGCGCAGCGGACCGACGCCGCCGGGGGCCGGCGGCCCCGGGAGCGGAGGCGTCATCGCCGCCGGGGCGAGGGCCGGTTCATGCACGCGGTCCTTCCAGTCAGGCTTCTCGATCCTCACTTCCTTGCGCTCGAACTCCCCCGCCTTGGCCGGGTTCGCTTCCTCCGCATACATGAAGACCTCGTCGAGCTCGGGACCGATGAGCTCGCCGCGCTGCAGCAGCGCGTTCGCGACCGCGTGGACCGCGTAGTCCTTCTCCGTCACGAGGCGCCTCGTCTCCTGGTACAGCTGATCGAGGAGTCGGTCGGCCATCTCGAGCGTCCCTGGCGCGTAGCCACCCATCGCGCTCATCTGGGCCGTGAGCAGGCTCGGGCCCATGCCGAACTGGCCGACGTACATGAGCGCGTGCGCGCTTGCCGTCTGCAGGTCGCTCCCGGCGCCGGTCATCTTCGTCCCGAGGAAGATCTCCTCGACCGCCCGTGACCCGAGGGAGACCATGATGTCCGTCTCGATCTCGCGCGCGTGCCGCGTGTAGCGCTCCTCCTTCGGCGACCGCTGGACGAGACCGAGCGCGTCGCCGATCCGAATGATCGTCGCCTTGAGCGTGCGGTTCTCGGGCTGCAGGTACTTCGCGACGACCGCGTGACCGGCCTCGTGGTACGCGATGGCGCGCTTGTCCTCGGTCGAGTACACGGCGGGCTGCTTCAGCCCGAGGGCGCGCATGTCACGCGCACCAAGCCAGTCCTTGTAATTGAGCTGCTCGCGTCCGGCCTCGTGCGCGAGGATCAGCGCCTCGTTGATGATCGTCTTCACCTCGATCGGGGTCCAGCCGACCGAGTCCGCGACCATCATCTCGACGTCGAGGTCCGGAACGTGCGACTTCTGCGCGAGGTAGTGCTCGATGACGTCACGACGCCCGACGGCGTCCGGCGAGTACACGTTCAGGCGACGGTCCAGTCGACCCGGGCGCACGAGCGCGGGGTCGAGCACGTCCGGCCTGTTCGTCGCGCCGATGATGAAGACGAGCGGCTTCGGCGGCACCGGTCCCCGCACGAACCCCAGCCAGCGCAGGAACTTGAACTTCATGCGGTCTTCGACGTGCTGGCCGAGCGAATCCATCTGGTTGAGCATCGTGTTGAGGGCCATGCCGCGGCCGCCCATGAGGCCCATCGGGCCCATCGCGCCTTGCTGCGGACCACCCTGCATGCCACCACGGCTGAGGCCGATGGAGTCGAGCTCGTCGATGAAGACGATGCACGAGCCGGGCTCACCAGGGAGCGCGTACTTGCGCGCGAGCCTGCGCGCCTGGGAGAAGAGACGGACCACGATGAGCGCGTCCATGCCCATCCACATGCTCGAAAGGGACGAAGCGTCGATGTAGATGAACGGCAGATTCGCCTCCGCCGCCATGACGCCCGCGAGGAACGTCTTGCCGGTGCCGGGCGCGCCAGAGAGCAGCATGCCGCGAGGCGGCTCGCCGCCGAGCTCGCGGAAGCGCCGCACGCCGCGGAGGATCTTCACGGTCGTCTTCGCGTGCTCGAGGAGGTCCGGCTGGCCGCGGTAGTTGGCGAAGCTGAGCCCGATCTGCGGGCTATCCGGCGTGACGACGTACTGTCTCGGTCGCGAGAGGAACCACATCATCGCGCCGAACTGGAAGATCATCGCGAATGCGTAGAAGAGCAGCAGTACGAGCATTCCGGGGGCTTGCCCGATCAGGCTCGCGATGCCCTCGAACACGGCGCGCGCGCCGAAGAGGGCCACCACACCACCGATGACCAGGAGCAGGATCAACAGGCGTCGTCGGTTCTTCTCCAGGACATAGGCCGAGGTCGTCCCGATGTCCTTCACCTTGATCATGCGATCCACCGTACGAAGTGCCATCTAATTCACCCCTACGACCTTTCCCCCGCTGACGCGGAACACGACGCCCACCGAGAAGCTCTGGGCCCTCTGCTCTCGGCCGGTGGCGACATAGGACGCGAGAATGTCGCCGCGCCGTTCGACCGCTCCCACGAACTTCATATCGAAGACCTCCTGCAGCGGCTCGAGCGCAGCGCCGAGCTCCTTGAGGAGCTCGCCCTCCATGCCGGCGGCGAGAGCGCGCGCGTCGTCGGCCAGGATGAGCCTCACGACGGCGACGGACTCCGGCGGCTCACCGATCAGCGGCAGCTCCGGATACGGGTTCGGCGCCGGGGCCGGGGACACGTAGCTCTGCGCGGCGACGCCCGCCACGAGGCCGACGACGAAGAGCAGCAGGGTGACCCATGGGCCGAGCGTTCGCGACACGGGGGCGGCCGCAGCCTCGTCGGCGCGCGCCTGGCCCGCCTGGGCGGAGACCATCTCACTCACGCCGGATCACCTTCCCGTTCGCGACCGTCAGCGCCAGCGGCACGAACTGCTCGCGGCCCGCCGCGCTCCGGAGCTCGATCGCGTACGTGTGGATGCTCATGCCGCCCTTGGTGAGCCCCCCGAGGTAGGTCAGCGAGATCGGCCGCCACTGTCCCTGGGACTCCTGGGTCATCTTGTACTGGATGGCCCGCGACACGAGGTCGCCCCGCGGCGTGAGTGAGGCGAGGGTGTCGGGCTCGTTCTCCAGGATACCGACCATGTAGCGGCGGGCTTCCGCGCTTTCCCGGTTTCCGAACCACTGCATCTCCTGGATCAGCAGCCCGCCGAGGGACATGACAACGAAGCCCAGGAGCGCTCCCACCAGCACCGTCGTGAGCGCGTTACGCACGACCTTCCCCATCGATTGAGTCTACCGGTGAGGTCCGGGGAACGGCTCATTCCACCTGGGTCGAAGGAGGGCTCCCGCAGCGACCGACCGCGATCCGCGCACTAGGCCGTGCTGATCTCCTCCAGCGAGCGACCCCGTGTCTCTTCGGCGAGGAGCAGGACGACGAGCGCGGTGAGCACGATGAGCGCGGTGAACAGCCCGAATACCCCGGCCTGCCCGAGCGGCCCGACGAGGAGGGGCGTCACGAACGGCGCGCCGATGCCGCCGATCCGGCCCACGGCCGCCGCCGCTCCGGCGCCGCTCGCGCGGATCGACGTCGGGTACAGCTCCGGGCTGTACGTGTACACGATCCCCCACGCACCGAGGTTGAAGAAGGAGAGCAGCGAGACCCAGAGGAACGCGTCGGTCCCGGTGCCCGCGTTGCCGAAGAGGAATGCCGAGACGGCGGTGCCGAGCAGGAACAGGACGAGCGTCGGCTTGCGGCCCCAGCGCTCCACCAGGAATGCGGCACTGAAGTAGCCGGGAATCTGCGCGATGGTCGAGAGGAAGAAGAACTCGTTACTGCGCACGACCGAGAGGCCGCGCGCCGCGAGCAGGCTCGGGAGGTACAGAAAGATGCCGTAGTAGGTGAAGACGATCCCGAACCAGAGCAGCCAGAGCATCAAGGTGCGGCGCGCCAGCCGGCCCGAGAAGAGGTCCCCGAGCCTGGCCCTGCGCTCGGCGGCGGGCGGCGCCTGGACCCGCGACACCGTGATCAGCGCTCCCCCGCCCTCGCGCTCGACGCGGCGGACCACGGCGTCGGCCTCGGTCGCGCGGCCGATGGATGCCAGAAATCGCGGCGACTCCGGGAGCGCCCGGCGCAGATACGCGACGTAGAGCGCGGGCAGCGCGCCGATGAGGAACGCGCCGCGCCAGCCCCAGACCGGCAGGACGAACACGGCGATGAGCCCCGCGAGCACCGTGCCGTAGGCCCAGAATGACTCGAGCCACACGATCATGCGGCCGCGGTCGCGTCGCGGCGAGAGCTCGGAGACGAGCGTCGCGACGACCGGCAGCTCGCCGCCGAGCCCAAGCCCGGTCACGACGCGCGCGGCGAGCAGGAGCTCGAAGCTCGGCGCGAGCGCCGACAGCAGGCTGCCGAGCGAGAAGAGCACGAGCGTCGCCTGGAACACCGTCCGACGCCCGTAGCGGTCCGCGAGCCGGCCGGACACCGCCGCGCCGAGGAACATTCCTGCGAAGCCCGCCGCGGCGATGAGCGGCACGCGAGCGTCGTTCGCGGCGACGAGGCCGAACTCAGCGCGGATCGGGAGGATGAGGAACGAGATGAGGATCACGTCCATCGCGTCGAACATCCAGCCGAGGCCGCTCGTGACGAGGAGCTTCAGATGGAACCGGTTCAGCGGGACGGCGTCGAGGCGCGCGACGAAAGACTCAGCCGCCAAGGCAGCCCTCGGCGAGGAGCAGCTCCGCGTTCAGCACCGACGCACCAGCGGCGCCACGGATGGTGTTGTGCCCGAGGACGACGAACTTGAGACCGAGGACCGGATCCTCGCGCACCCGGCCCACCACTGACGCCATCCCCCGCTCGGTGTCGCGATCGAGCACCGGCTGTGGCCGGTTC
>JACDAF010000230.1 GCA_013695575.1 Chloroflexota bacterium
ACTCCCAGTGGGCGGAGATGACGAGGATCGCCTTGGGTCGCGGCAGGCGCTCGGCCCATGAGGCGAGCTCGCGCGGCCAGATGGTGTCCTCGATAAGCGGCGGAGCGCCGTGCCCGAGGTAGATCGCAGGCATGCGACCCGGCCCGGCAGCCGCCCGCTTGCCAGATCCAGACGCAGCGCTCATCACTTCACCTAACTCCGTCCGAGACCAGGACATTCCACGCTCACCGATGCGGAGAACAGCGCGCGTGTAGCCTCGCCCCACATGAGCCGTGCAGGACAGGTCATCGCGGATGTCGATGGGCGGGTCACCGTCGAGTTCAGGCCAGCCCTCCGCACGGAGATGTTCCTCGAGAACGCGTTCGCGATCATGAATACGCACGGCCTGCGCCCGACGCCTCGGTTCGTGGCTGAGCTCTGCACGCTGCTCGTGCGCTTCCGGGACGAGATGCGGACGCCGTGGGCATTCGCCGACGTCATGGTGACGCTGGTCGCGCGCCTGAGCATCTGGCTCGGGTTCCGCTCACGATCTACGGTCGATCCCGACGCCTGATCCGGCGACCGGCCACAAGGTCGCCCGAGCTGCCGGCCCTCGGCCGGCTCGACGACGGCTGGTAGTCTCGGCCCGGACGTGCCACGATTCGGCGCGCACCGGCTACGGACGGGGGTCGCCGGCCGGCGAGGGACTCCATGGACATGAGCTCGCGCGACGTCGTGATCGTCGGCGGCGGAATCAGCGGCGCCGCGGCCGCGTACGAGCTGGCCCGCGCAGGGGCGTCGGTCACCCTCGTTGAGAAGGGCGCGCTCGCCAGCATGGCATCCGGCTGGACGCTCGCAGGCGTGCGGCAATCCGGCCGCCACCCCGCGGAGCTGCCGCTCGCAACAGCGGCCGTGCGCCGCTGGGAGCATCTGGCGGACGAGCTGGACAGCGATGTCGGCTATCGCCAGGAGGGCAACCTGCGCCTCGCGCGGACTGCGGACGAGGTACCGGCCATCGCGAACCTCGTGCGCGGGCAGCGCGTCCAGGGGCTCGACGTCACATTTCTCGATGGCAACCGAGCCGTTCGCGCCGTCGCGCCCGCGCTCGCCGAGACGATCGTCGCGGCATCGTATTGCCCCAGCGACGGCCATGCTGACCCGGTCGCCACGGTACGCGCCTTCGCCGCCGCCGCCCGGCGGCACGGCGCGGACATCCGCACCGACACCAAAGTCACCGGCCTGGATGTCGCGGGGGGGCGGGTGCGCGGCGTCCAGACCGCCGCCGGAGCGATCGCCGCTGACGCGGTGGTGATCGCTGCCGGTGTCCACTCGGACGAGCTCTGCACGCTCGTGGACCTGGACCTCCCGATCACGATCCGGCTGACCGGCGTCGTGCAGACCACCCCGGTGCCGCCGCTGCTGCGGCAGGTGCTCGGCGTGGCGAATGCCGACTTCGCGGGACGGCAGCAGGTCGACGGCCGGCTGCGCATGTCCGGCCCGATCGGTGAGTGGCGATGGCCCAACAGCGATCGGGAGCTCGGTGCCGAAGACGCGCTGCCGTCAGCACAGAGCGTCGCCGCGATCCTCACGCGGGGCATTGCCGTCCTGCCCGCCCTCGCGCAGGCCGGCGTCGCGCGTGTGTGGGCCGGCCTGATCGACATGACGCCCGATGGTCTGCCGGTCATCGAGCGCGCCCCTGAGATCGACGGGCTGGTCATCGCCGCGGGTTTCTCCGGGCACGGGTTCTGTCTCGGCCCGGTGACCGGCCGGATCGTGTGCGAGCTGATCGCGCACGGCCGATCATCGCTGCCGATCGAGGCCTTTCGCCGCGCCCGGTTCACCGGCGTGGAAGGCACCGCGAAAGCAGAGCTACTTGGCTAGGATCACGCGCACGTCCGGCCGCGTCCGATAGCGGAGAGGAGACGACATGAAGGTCAGGCTCGCGCCAATGCTCGCGCTCTCGATGGCCACGCTCCTGGTGATCGGTGCGTGCACGTCGGCGGCACCGACGAACACGGGGCCGCAGACGGGGCGAACCGGGGGCATCCTCCGCTTCGGGCAGAGCGCTGCCGACGTCGGCACGCTGGACCCGCACTTCGCCAGTGGCACGCAGGACCGCAGCCTCATCGACATGGTCTTCAACGCGCTGATCCGCTTCAAGCCCGGAGACGGGACCCAGTTCGAGCCCGACCTCGCCGCCAGCCTTCCCGAGCCAAAGAGCGAGGGTGCCAAGCAGGCGTGGACCTTCACGCTGCGGAAGGGCGTGATGTGCCAGCCCACCGACGGCGTGCCGGCGTACGAGCTGACGAGCGACGACGTCGTCTACTCGCTCCAGAAATCGGCGGACAAGAATCGCTCGGCGTACGCCGGCGAGTACAGCGGGATGACGTTCGAGGCGATCGATCCGTCCACGGTCAAGGTGACCCTCGACTCGCCCCTCTCGAAGGCCCTGCTGTACCCGAAGCTGGCCAACTACTCGGGCGGCTACATCGTCTGCCGCAAGGCCGCCGAGAAGCTGGGTGCCGACGGCCTCAAGACGCACCCGGTGGGCACGGGGCCGTTCACGTTCAAGCGCTACAGCCCGAAGGAGAAGGTCGAGCTGGTGGCCAACGAGGCGTACTTCCGCGGCAAGCCGCAGCTCGACGGCGTCGAGTTCCTGTACATGCCGGACCTCACCAGCCGCGAGCTGGGACTGCTCGGCGGCCAGCTCGACGTCGCCAACGGCACCGCCGACATCGCCTGGGTGGAAAAGATGGAACGGAACGCCGACGCCAAGGTCGACGTCTTCGGTGTGGGCGAGGTCGTCTCGATCCATTTCAACAGCCGGATCCCGCCCCTCGACAAGCTCCCGGTCCGCCAGGCGATCGCGTACGCGCTCGACCGCGCGGAGTTCCAGTCGCTGACGGGCGCGCGGGTGAGCGAGCAGGTGTTCTCGCCGGTGCCCGCCCAGTTCATGCCCGGCGGGCTCACCCAGCAGGAGACCGCGGCCAAGGGTCTCGACTACAAGAGCGATCGGGACAAGGCCAAGAAGCTCCTGGCCGACGCGGGACTCGCCAACGGATTCACCCTGAACATGGTCACCTCGGAGCTGCCGTCGTACCGCGTGGTCTACGAATCGATGCAGGCGCAGCTCGCGAAGGTAGGCATCAAGATCGATCTGAAGGTCGTCGATCACACCAGCATGCACAGCACCATCCGCTTGGACACCAACCCGATCGTCGTCTACGTCGCCTTCCGGCCGAACGCCGACGTCTACCTGAGCCAGTTCTTCCACTCCGACGCGATCGTCGTCACCGGCAAGAAGCCCAATACCAACTTCTCCCACTACGCGAGCATCGACAGTCTCATCGACCAGGCCCGTTCGGAGCCGGACACGGCCAAGCAGACGGCGCTGTGGAAGGACGCGCAGACCAAGATCCTGCAGGACATGG
Organism: Chloroflexota bacterium; assembly: GCA_013695575.1. Lineage (GTDB taxonomy): Bacteria > Chloroflexota > Limnocylindria > P2-11E > P2-11E > JACDAF01. Next base: position 3,411 of record JACDAF010000230.1, read on the forward strand.
CGGCGTATCCCGTCATGTTCACCAACCTGGTGTACGCGCGCCGAAAGGGGGTGGACTACGGCCACGAGCTGAAGTCGGTGCTGGCGCTGTATCCGGGCATCGATGAGACCACACGTCTCATGAAGAAGTAGGGCACGTGATCCGCTACGTCGCGCAGCGGGTCCTGCTGACGATCCCGGTCTTCCTGAGCGTGCTGACGATCGTCTTCATCGTCGTCCGCGTGCTCCCGGGTGACCCGGCGACCGCGGCGCTGGGCGACTATGCCTCAAAGGAGGCCGTCGACGCCCTCCGGGAGCGACTCCGCCTCAACGACCCGCTGCCCGTGCAGTACCTGCGCTTCCTCGCCGACCTCCTCCGCGGCGACCTCGGCACGTCGATGATCAACAGCGCACCGATCGGCGATCAGATCGCGCACAACCTGCCGTACACGCTCGAGCTCACCCTCGCGGCCCTCCTCGTCGGGGTGACCCTCGGCATCCCGGTCGGTGTGTATATGGCGACGAGGCACAACGAGCTGCCGGACTACATCGGCCGCGTGGGCTCGCTGGTCGGGCTTTCGGTGCCCGCCTTCTATCTCGGCATCCTGCTCATCCTGCTCGTCGGCGTGCAGCTGAAGTGGTTGCCCGCGATCGGCGGCGGCGATCTCACGGACGCGGGCGACAGCCTGACCCATCTCATCCTCCCCGCGTTGACGCTTGGCCTGGTCATGACCGCCTCGGTCGCGCGGCTGGCGCGCTCGGCGATGCTCAACGTGCTGACACAGGACTACGTCCGGACCGCGCGCGCCAAGGGGATCCGCGAGCGCTCGGTCATCTCGCGCCATGCTCTGCGCTCCGCGCTGATCCCGATCGTCGCACTGACCGGGATCTGGGGCGTGGCGCTCATCGGGGACTCGGTCACGACGGAGCTGGTCTTCTCGCGCCCGGGGCTCGGCAAGCTCATGGTGGGGGCGATGCTGCAGCGTGACTACACGACCCTGCAGTCCACGATGGTGATCTACGCCCTGTTCGTGGTCGGCATCAATCTCGTGACCGACCTCGCCTACGGCTTCGTCGACCCGCGGGTCAGGACGAAGGGCTGAGGATGAACGCGGCGCAGAGCCTGCGCGATCGCGATGTGGTCGTCCGGCCTGTCCCAGCGAGGAGCCAGAGGCGGCGGATGTGGGATACCTTCGTCGGCAACCGGGCGGCGGTGTTCGGACTGGGGCTCGCCCTGGCCATCACGCTCCTGGCCATCTTCGCCCCGCTGATCGCGTCGCAGGATCCTCTCGCCCAGGACGGGGCCCGCCGTCTCACGCCACCCGACGACGTCTTTCCGCTGGGGCGCGATGCGTTCGGCCGCGACGTGCTCTCACGCATCCTTCACGCCGGCCGGATCTCGCTGGTCATCGGGATCGGGTCGGTCATGCTCGGCGGCACCGTGGGAACGCTCCTCGGTCTGGTCGCGGGGTACAGCGGCGGCAAGCTGGAGAGCCTGCTCATGCGCGCCGTGGACGTCCTCATGGCGTTCCCCAGCCTGCTGCTCGGATTGACGGTCCTCGCGGTGCTGGGTCCCGGCTTGGAGAAGGTCATTCTCGCGATCGGTCTCCTCCTGTCCCCACCGTTCGCGCGTGTGGTGCACGGCGCGACCTTGTCGCTGAAGGAGCAGGAATTCCTCACCGCGGCGCGCGCGGTCGGCGCTGGCCACCTGCGGCTGATGCGTCTGCACATCCTGCCCAACATGGTCGGCGAGATCGTCGTGCTGGTCAGCGTCTGGACCGCCTCCGCCATCCGCGTCGAAGCCAGTCTGAGCTTCATCGGTCTCGGGATCTCACCGCCGACTCCGACCTGGGGCAACATGATCCGCGACGGCACGACCCACCTGATCAACGCCCCCTGGCTCTCGATCTTTCCCGGCGTTGCGATCCTGCTGACGGTGCTTGCGTTCAACCTGCTCGGTGACGGACTGCGCGACGTGCTCGACCCCAAGCTCCAGCAGTGACCGTCCCATCACGGGACCGCGCCACCGGCCGGCGCCGTGTCGTTCTCGACGAAGAGGTCATCGGTTCGGAGCCCGTCCCGGCTACACGAAGGGCTCGCCAGCCGATTCGAGCGAAGGTGCGCGAGAGCCGCGTCAGAACGGCTTGAACATCATCAGCCAGAGGATGATCAGGATCCCCCCGCCGCCGATCGCGAGCGTGATCCACGGATCGTTCGTGGCCGCTGCCGCCCTGATCTCGTCGGTCGAAGCCGGTGGGCGTCTCTCCTGCGGACGCCAACCCTCGAAGTACGGGAGGCCTGCCGCCTTGCGTGTCCGGGAGAAGGACGCTGCGGGATGGATGTGCATCGAGACCATGATCACGATGAGGATCACGATGGAACCCCAGATCCAGCCGCTCGACCAAGATCCGCCCATGAACGCGGCCGCCAGTCCGGTGACGACGAGGACCCCGAGGGAGGCATAGCTCAGGCCGTAGACACCGGCCGACAAGTCGAGTAGTGCTCCGATGCGGACTGGATCGCGCTCACGGCGGACGCGGAAAGCCACCGCAGTGGACGCACCGTGCGCGAGGAGAAACCCAAGGAGCGCGGCCACATGGAGGAAGACGATCCAAGAATAGAGATCGGCCACGAGCGCTACGCGATCCGTTCTTTGCCGAAGCCGCCCAATTCGGAGCGCGTGGTGCCTTGCCAGGGCGCGCCGGCGCGATCCGTCGTGTCATAGGACAAGCGCGAGGAGAGCAGGGTCATCACGCGACCGCGAGCGTTCGTGTTGGCCGAATGAGCAGCCAGAGCAACGGCACCTGTGAGAGCGCATAGACCCCGTGGGTCAGATAGTGGCCGAGCGTCTGCTCCGGAACGAAGGGCAGGATCGGCAACGGGAGCGCCGTGAGGATGCCCCCGCCGACTAGGTTCACAGCGGTCCAGAGCAGGAGCGTCCCACGAGCGGCGTACGCGCCTCGGGATAGACGATGCCAGGTGAGTAGTCCCGCGTAGGCGATGAGCGGACCGATGTTCTCTGGCGAGAGCAACAGCGGCCGCAAGGAGAGGAGGTTGTGCGCCAGCACGCCAAGCGAGGCGATGATCACGCCGAAAGCGAGCAACATGCGAGGGACGGTATCTGGCAGCGTGCCGAATCGGGAGGCGGTTCTGTTCGATTTGCGCTAGGCCGCGCCTGTGTATCGTCCGGCGACCGGCGGCACGGCCATCACACGCGCGAAACGATCAGGGTCGATATCGGCAGGAGCCAGCTCCATGCGGAGCGCATCGACGATGCGGGCTCGCACGTCGGCCGGGTCCGTCTCGAGGCCGGTCGTGGCCGGTGCCACGAGGAGTGCCAGGACGTGGCGCGCCACCGACTCAGCGTGCTCACGGCCGATCGCCGGCGCGACTCCGAGGACCGCACGGCCGATGAATGCCACTCCTTCGGCGAACCTCTCGCCGAGCTGCCGCCGCGATAGCCGGACGCCCGCTTCGCGAGCGAGCTCGAGCGAGAGCTGGTGGTCAGGCCAACCCGCGATCGCAAGATCGATCGCATCACGCAGATCCTCAAGTGGCTCGGCCCCCCGACGGAGTGGAATGGTGCTCCAGGTGAGCTGCGGTCGCGTCAGGTGATAGGTCGCAAGGGCGAGCTTCGATGAGAAGTAGTGGTAGAGGGTGGGTGCGCTGAGGTGGCAGGCGAACGCGAGCGCCTTCATCGTCGCACCGCGGTAGCCATGCTGGCGGAAGACCGGGGCCGCGAGGCGGAACAGCTCGAAGCGCCGCGCCTGGAGCGGGTCGCGACGGTTGGTCAACATCAGATCGAATGGCATCTCGGTGGCCGTCATTGTGGGCCGGCCAGCCTTGCGAGACTCGCGGGATGCCGCGGCCGCGCATCGGAGATCTGACGGGCTGCTGCTCCTTTGACGTCGCGCCTGGTCTGATGGACCCCGGCGCGGCGGCGCTCGCCTCGCCTCCACTCCGCCCGTGTCAGCTCCACCCCAGCCGCTAGGATTCCGACGCGGTACGGGGAGGTGCGGCGATGGATCCGGACGTCCAACAGGCCGTGGCGTTCCATGGCCACATGTGCCCGGGCCTTGCGATCGGAGTGCGCGCTGCGCGGTACGGGCTGCGTGAGATCGGCTCGCATGCGCAGGATGAGGAGGTCGTCGCTCTCGTCGAAACGGACATGTGCGCGGTCGACGCGATCCAGTCCCTCATGGGCTGCACGTTCGGCAAGGGCAACCTCATCCACAAGGACTACGGCAAGAGCGCGTTCACCTTGTACCGGCGCTCCAACGGCAAGGGCGTGCGCCTCGTCACGCGCCCGGACGCGTTCGGGCCGCGCGACCCGGCGGACGACGAGGTCGGCAAGCGCGTCCGCGAGGGGAAGGGGAGCGCGGAGGAGCACGAAAGCTTCCGGGAGCTCCAGGCGCGGCGGACCGAGCTGATCCTCACGCGCGCGGAGGATGAGCTTTTTCACATCGAGCCCGTCCCGAGCGGACCCCCGCAGCCGGCCCGTATCCACCGGTCGCTCACCTGCGAGGACTGTGACGAATCCACGATGGAAACGCGGACGCGCCGCTTTGGCGGCCGCACGCTCTGCATCCCCTGCTTCGAACGAGCTGAGGTCCGCGCCTAGGTCGCTCTACCCGCCACCGTTTCGCCCACGTCGCTGGAGGGAGGTGTCCTTGTGAGCCGGATCGAGACCACCATCGTGATCGATCGTCCGATCGAGGATGTCTGGGCCTTCCTCACCGATCCGCACAATCTCCCTACCTGGATTCCGGACGCCGACCAGGTCACGCCTCTGTCCGACGGGCCGTTCGGCACGGGCGCGATGCTCAGGGTCTCCGGCAGGGTCGGTCCTCTGCGGGTGAGCACGACGCAGCAGGTGACCGACTTCGAGGCCCAGCGAGTGATCGAGCTCCGCTCGGTCGGGGGCCCGCTCTGGGGAAGCGTGCTCACCCGCGTCGACCTCCAGCGAGCCGACGTCGGCACACGCGTCACCGGGACGTCAGAAGCGCACGGGCTGCCGGGAATGCTCGCCGCCCTCGATCCGGGGAGAGGCCGTGACCGCGAGGAGTTCTTCGCGAGCCTGAAGCGTTCTCTCGAGGCGGATATCGCCCATCCTCCCGTCGCGGAGAGCTCCACCGCCGCGACCGACTCCACCGACGCGACGGGCTCCAGCGACCCGGATGCCGGGGCCATCGTGGCCGACTCCACTGTCGCGTCCAGCTCCGCGGTCTTGGCCCCGAGCGAGGACGGGACGGCGGAGATTCCGGCGCTGGCAGCTGAACGCACGATGACGCCGCCTCCCACACCCGAGGTAGAGGCCGCCGTTCCGGTCCCCCGCGCGCCTCCGCCCGATGAGGACCGGCTCGTCCTGCGGCTCGAGACCGAAGGCGGGCCGGCGCCGACCTATGAAGTCACGCGATCGGGCGCGACCCTCGGGCGCGCGCCAGAGAACACGATCCGGCTGGACGACCTTTCGGTCTCGCGCCGGCACGCGCGCATCACCTACCGGCAGCACGGCTACTGGCTCAGCGACCTCAGGAGCACCAGCGGGACCTGGGTCGACGGGACAAAGCTGAATGCCCCGCGCCGTATCGCCGCGGGACAGATGATCGGCATCGGGATCCTGAGGCTGAGCGCGAGGTTCGCCGCCGCAGGCGACGAGCCGCCGCCGCAAGGCGCAGCCACTCCGCCACCTGAGATGGCCAGGCAGCGCCGCCGACGGCGGTGATCGATCAGGTGGTGCCCTTCGGCTCGGCGTAGACGTAGGCGTTGAGGCCGAGGTACAGGTCCTTTCCCTCGATCTGGACTCCGGTCTTCTGATTGCCGCGGGTCGAGGCCACGACGAGCGTCTTGCCGCTCGCGCTCGGCGTCGCCTTGTTGATCGCGATGCGGATCACGAGCACGTCGCCCTCACGGTCCACGCTCAGGTCGTCGGCCATGGTGTACCTCCCGATTCGTTGGGATCATCATGGCGCGGCGGCTCGGCCGTCGTTGAGTTGCACGCGTTCCGGAGACCTCGCGCTGCGCGACCCGCTTAGCCTTTTCCCCCTTGCATTGGCCACGGGTCCTCGGTCCGTTGCGTCACCGCGACTTCCGGTTGCTCTGGACCGGCCAGACGGTCTCGAGCTTCGGAAATCACGTCTACGGCGTTGCGCTGCCGTTCCAGCTGCTGGCGCTGGGGGCGTCTCCGCTCGAGCTCGGGCTCGCCGTCGGCATCAACACGGCGACGGCCATCGCGTTCCTGCTGCTCGGGGGCGCCATCGCCGATCGCGTGTCGCGCCGCACGCTCATCGTCGTCAGCGACCTCGTGGGCGGGTGCGGGGTCGCGGCCACCGCGCTGCTCTCGGCGACCGGTCTCCTACGTCTCGAGCACGTTTACGTCACATCGGCGGTGCTCGGCAGCGCCGGGGCCTTCCTCTCGCCCGCGTACAACGCGATCATCGCGGACCTCGTTCCTGGCGACATCCTCCGCGCCGGCAATGCCGCCCGCCTCCTCGGGCGCAGCCTGGCTCGTATCGCCGGCCCCACCGTGGGCGGGCTGGCCGTTGCGCTGGCGGGTCCCGCACTCGCGTTCGGCATCGATGCGCTCACCTTCTTCTTCAGCTTCGCGACGCTGCTCCTCGCGAACCCGCCGCGCCGCATCGCGGCGGTGCGCGCCTCGGTCTTCCGCGAGATCGGGCAGGGCATCGGATTCGCCTTCTCGCTTCCGTGGCTTTGGACCACGACGCTGTACTTCATGCTGGTGAACGTCGCCTATGCGGGACAGTCCGGCGTCATGATGCCCCTGCTGGTGCGCGACGTCCTGGGGGGCAGCGCGGCGATGTACGGTGCGATCAGCACTGCCTACGGCCTCGGCACCATCGTGGCGAGCCTCGCGATCGCGCAGATCGCAAATCGCCGGCCCGGGATGCTCATGTACACATTCGAATTGCTCGCCGCTGTCTCGGTCCTGGCGATCGGCCTGGTCCCGGTTCTTCCGGCGGTCGTGGTCCTCATGGCCCTGACCGGCGTGGGCCTCGCATCAGCGACCGTCATCTGGGAAGGGACACTGCAGCGGCACGTGCCCGAGCACATGCTGGGACGCGTCTCGAGCATCGATCTGCTGGGGAATGCCCTCATCAATCCGATCGCGCCGCTCGCCGCCGCGGCGCTCGTCGGGTCGATCGGACCGACCGCGACCTTCGCGGTCGCTGGTGCGTACGCGGTGACGCTCGTATCGATCGCCATGGTCGCCTCGCCGGTCCGGCACCTCCGCGAGTCAGCGAGCGGGCCCATCGCAAGCCGGTAGCCCGCGGGCGCGACCGACCGCGAGCGGACCGCAGGGACCGCGACGCCTATTTCAGCCTCGTCGAGACCTGAGCGGAGACGCCGCGATCCCAAGGCCCCTCAGCCCTTCCTAGTCGTCCTCGTCGTCGTCCTTGTCGTCGTTCGCGTCGCCAGCGCTGTAGACGGACTTCCACTTGTCGACGCGCAGCACGAGGAGCTGACCGTGCTCGACGTATTCCTGGACCGTATTCGGGCCGGTGCCGGCCGGCAGACCCGCTGCGGTGTGCACCTGGGCATCAAAGAGGAAGGTCCCCTTCTTTCCCAGGATCTTTTCCGCGTCCACGATGCCGCTGGACTCTTCGTCCTGGGTCATGAAGGACGCACCGCCAAGAGCGAAGCGGGCGGGATCGAAGCGCGCCACGACGCCCATCGCGCCGTCCCGCAGGCGGTACGCGATGATCCGCGCGAGGTGGGCATTGTTGCCCGGATCCTCCTGGATCAGGAGATTCCCGTGGTGGTCGATGACGACGTTGTCGGGCTTGTTCATCTTCGGCTCGCCCGGCGCGATCTCCTCTGATCCATCGAGAAGCAGGGTGAGCGTTGCGCCCAGCTCGGGCCGGTCGATGTCCTGCCAGCTAAGGCGCCACAGCCCGCCGCCGTCGCGGGTGAATGGGAATGACGTGGTCCTGTCCCCACCCTCCGTCGTCAGGAAGTAGAAGTCATTGCGGTGCCGTGGGTCCCAGTGCCCGTCCTCGATACGGTTCAGCGAGAGACCCTTGCTCTTCGCCTCGACGTTCTGCGCGGCGCCCGTCTGGTCCCAACCGACCTCGCGCAGCGTCACCGGCGCGGCCACTCCCTTGGGGTACGCAGCACGCCACGAGGGATCGTCCGTGACGGCCGGATCGACCGCGTCGATCACGTGCGAGAGGCCGTTCGTCAGGCCCGCGCGCGCGAACGGGTCTCCGCTGTTCTGCTTGGCGCCGACGTACACCCAGAGCTGGCTGCCGTCGGTCGGCGCCGGGCCGGGGCCGGGGCCGTCCTCCTGGCCCATGACCAGCGTCGTGCGGCTTGTGTTGTTCGCGGGCACGGTGTTCTCCCACGAGAAGAGGCCGAGACGGGGCAAGGCCTGGGTCGTGCCGTCGGTCAGTACGCCGAAGAGGCGGCCGTTGTCGCCGGCCTCCTCGTTCGCGAAGTAGATCTGGCCCTTGTAGCCGAACGCTCCCAGATCGAAGATGCCCGGATCGCTGAGGGTCCCCGAGCAGAAGCGGCTGAACCTCAAGTCCTGCAGCGTCCCGTCCGCGAACCTGGCACCGGTCGTCGCATAGCCATCCGAGACGTAGTCCCAGAAGCGGACCCCGGGATCGATGAGGTCCGACCCGTGAGTCACCGCCAGCGTGGTGGGGTCGATCACGAGCCGCGACACGAAGGCCCCCGTCTGGCCGTGACGCCGCACGATGCCCCGCTCGCTGCGCAGCTCGTGGTTCATGAAGGCGACGACCGTGCCGCCTTCGATCGTGAGTCCGATCCCGTCCGGGATGCCGACCATCTCGTAGCCGTTCCTGGCGGCGCCTGGGTCATTCACCGTCAGGATCGAGATGATGCGAACACCGTCCGCCACGGGCAGGACGTACGGGTTCGTCGTCGTGCTAGGTCCGCGGGACACGGCGTCGTCCGCGACCGCGGGGCTCGGTGTGCTGAGCAGCGCGAGCACTGTGAGGAACGTCAGGATTCGGACACGCATGCAGTGGACCTCCCCGATGTAGTGCGATCGACCATGAGACTCGTCGGTGAGGTCTCGATGTGCTCGCGTGCGCCGCCGGTGCGTCACACGTGAAGTTCGGCCTCCGTCGGCGCTCGGGGTCAAGGGGGACGCGTGCGACCTCGTCGGGATCAGGCTGGCGCCGCGCCGCCACGCATGAACTTCGCGAGGTCGGCGCGGACCTTGCGACGAAGAACGAGCCGCAGGATGGGGGTCCAGCCGAGCAGCATGCCCACCACCCCGAACGCCTGACGCGACCACCCCCAGAACGAGAAGCGATCGACGTGCTCGATCACCTGGCCGTCGGCGAAGCGAAAGCGGGCGCGAATGTCATTGACCACCGGCCGTCCCGTCGGCCCGAAGGTGTAGCGGGCGATCCACCGCGCCGTGCCGGACGCTTCGCCTGCCTCGTGCTCGGGCAGCTCGACACGAAGATCCGATCCGGGCCGGCTCGTGAACATCCGCCACATCGCTCCGGCCTCCTTGCCGGTCAACCGGCCAAAGACCGGATCCTCGAATCGGGCGTCCGGCGCGTAGCACCCCGCCATCACCGCGCCGTTGCCCTGATCGAACGCCTCATAGAAGCGCCGAATCAGTGCCCTATTCTCTTCTTGGCTCATCGCTCTCCTCCGCACGGGACTCTCTCAGAACCGCAAGGTGCATGTCCCGATCAGCGGTCAGTCTGACAGCGCATCCTCATAGGTCACGCGTGCCGCTTCGGACCGATACCCCTCGCACCGCAAGC
>JACDAF010000233.1 GCA_013695575.1 Chloroflexota bacterium
CGCTCGCACGCGACGCGCACTCCGGAGGCGCGACCCACCTCCCGAACGCCGCGTGGCGCCTGGTCGACGCGCTGTCGACGCTCATGGATGTGCGCGGGCGGGTACGGATCCAGGGTTTCTACGACGACGTCCGCGATCCGTCCGCCGAGGAGCGCGCGCACGTCGCGGCGCTCCCGTTCGACGCGGACGAGGTGAAGCGCATCTATGGGTTGCGCGGCTTCGCGTTCGGGCGCGGGAACACCGACGTGCGGCTCGCCTCGCAGTTCGAGCCGACCTGCAACATCTGCGGGATCGTCTCGGGCTTCATCGATGACGGCACGAAGACGGTCATCCCGGCGGAGGCGTCGTGCAAGATCGACTTCCGCCTCGTTCCGGACCAGGACCCAGAGCGCATCGCCGCGCTCGTGCGGGCCCACCTGGACCGCCATGGGTTCGGGGACATCGAATCCGTCTACAAGGAGGGCACGCGGCCGTACCGCGGTCGCCGGGACGATCCGCTCGTCCGCGCAGTCAAGGCCGCCGCGGAGGAAGCGTTCGGAAAGGACGCGCACCTCGTGCCAACGAGCGGGGGGACCTCCCCCATGTGGACCGTGTGCCACAGGCGCGCCCTCGCCAACGTGACGCTCGGGATGGGCCACCCGGGCTCGGCCGCGCACGCGCCGAACGAGAACATCATCCTCGCGAACTACTGGAAGGCCATTCGCGCGACGGCACGCCTCTTCTCGCTCTACGCGACGCAGGCTTAGGAGGGACTGACCTCCGCGCAGCGCCGCAGCACGGACTCGGCGAGGTCGCGCTCGCGGGCGACGAGCGGCGAGTCGCCGAAGAAGGCGAGCACCTGCCCGAGCAGCTCGCGCGCCTCGCCGACCCGTCCCCGATCGACGAGGAAGCCGGCGTAGTGGCGTCGGAGGCGCTCCAGATCGAGCGCGTAGCCGGTCCGGCCCCAGAGCTCGAGCGCGCGGCGGTACAGCCGGTCCGCTTCATCGTGATCGTCCTCGGCCGCGTGCACGGCGGCGAGCGCCGCGGTGGAGCTGGCGACCGTGTAGACGTCGTTCGGCGCGACCTCGACTCGCGCGAGCTCCGCCTCCCTGCGCGCCCCCGCGACATCACCGAGACCGATCAGCAGGTGGGCGAGGCGCACGCGCGCCTCCGCGCGGTACCCCTGCAACGTCACGGGACCGAGATCCTCGACCGACCGCCGCAGCGCGGCGACCGCGCCAGCTCGATCACCGGCCACCTCCAGAGCGTCGGCGACGAACCAGTGACCGATCCCCATCTCCTGCCGGTTCCCGGAGTCTCGCTGGGCGGCGAGCGCCTGCTCCGCGGCGGCTCGCCCGGATGCGATGTCACCGCGCGCGAGCGCGAGCACGGATCGGTTGCGCAGCGCCAAGCCCAGCTGGGCCGGGGAGCCGCTCGCCCGCGCGACGTCCTCCTGCTCATCCACGAACCGCACCCAGGCCCCGACGTCACCCCGCATCAGGGCGTTCCAGAAGAGCCAGCCGAGGCATTCAGGTGCGGCGGTGCGCGCGCCGCTGGCCCGGATGTACGCGTCAGCCTCGACGAGCACGCGCCGGTGCTCCTCGAGATCGCCAAGGAACAAGGGGACCCAGTGCGCTCGCACCATCGCCCGGGCGATCGTCTCCGGGTCGTCGAGCAGCCGCGCGACCGCGACGGCCTCGCGGTCGAGCGCTCGCGCGCGTGCGGGGTCGTGCTCCGAGACCGGGTCGGAGAGCGCCTGAAGCAGATCGACGAGCAGCGCGCTCGGGGACCCGCGCGCGTGCGGGATGACCGCCTCGATCTCGTCGAGCAGCTCCTGCGAGCCTTCGAGCTCGATCCGGCAGAGCGCGACGAGACCGCGCGCCTCGAGACGCACCCGATCGGGAGCGTTGCCGGCGTCCGCGACGAGCCTCGCGCGCCGGAAGAAGGCGAGTGCCGCGCGAAGGTCGCCACGCTTCATCGCCTTGTTGCCGCTCGCGAAGAGAGCACCCAGGGCGCGCGACGCGAGCCCAGGCGCGTCAGGCTCCCCGAGCTCGTGTGCGAGGAGGAAGGCCTGCTCCGCGTGATAGCCGACGATGTCGGCGTACTCCTCGATGCGCTCGCCGGCCACCGTCTCGAGCCACGTGCCGAACGCATCGTGCCCTCGCGATCGCTCCTCTTTCGGGATCGCGTCGTACGCGACGTCGCGGATGAGGATGTGCTTGAACGTCCAGGCTCGGCCCCCGCCCAGCCCGCGCTCGTCGAGCTCGACCACGAGGTCGCGGCGCGCGGCCTCGATGAGGAGATCATCCGGCCGGCCGTCGAGCGGGCCCTGCGCGAGCAGTGCCTCCGGCCAGAAGACCTTGCCCACGAGCGCCGCGCGCTGGAGCGCCTGCCGGACGCGGGGCGGCACGCGATCGAGGCGCGCCGCGATGAGACCCTGGAGCGTCGCGGGAACGACGAGCGTCGCCAGCGATGGGGTCGCCACGAACGCACCGTCGCGGCGCTCGATGTGTCGGGCGTCGATGAGCATCCGTAGGAACTCCTCGACGTACAGCGGGTTGCCCTCCGACCGCGCGACGATCTGGTCGCGAAGGGCGTCGGGGAGCGCGTCGATCGTGAGCAGCTCGCGGATGAGCCGGGCGGAGCCCTCGGGGTCGAGAGGTTCGAGCCGGATGGCACTCGCGTTCATCAGCCCGCCACCCCATCCCGTGCGGACCTCGCGCAGGTCCGGCCGCGCCATGCACAGCAGGAACAGCGGCGCGCGCGACCATTCGGTCAGGTGCTCGATGAGATCGAGGAGCGCTGGCTCGGCCCAGTGGATGTCGTCGAAGACGAGCGTGAGCGGTGCGCCTGCAGCACGGCGCTCGAGGTATCGTCGGAGCCCCCACCGGAGCTCCTGATCGACCTTGTCGGCAGCCACGTCCGGTAAGGCGCTGTCGCGATCCTCGGTGCCGGCGAGCACACCGAGACGACGCGCCACCGCGTCCGCGTCGTCGGTGGCGTCCCCGAACGCGGCGAGGACCGCGCTCCGGAGCTTCCGCGTCGCGGCGTCGCGCGAGTCCATGGCGGAGATACCCGCATCCGCGCGCAGGATCTCGACGATCGGCCAGTAGGTGATCCCCTCGCCGTAGGGCAGGCAGCGTCCGCGCAGCACGTGCTCGGTCCCGATCGTCTCGATGAACTCGGCGACGAGCCGCGACTTGCCCACGCCGGCGGTCCCGAAGACGGTCACGAGGAACGGGCTCGGCTCACCGGCGAGCTTTCGGTGCGACTCGACGAGGAGCCGAAGCTCGCGATCCCGTCCGATTAGCGGTGCGCGCAGTCCGCCGACCCCGCGCCGCTGCGTGGGCAGCGAGGCCAGCAGCTCGACCGCCGGGTACGCCGCGATCAGGCCGAGCCCCTTCGCCTCGATCGTCCGGGGCGGGTCGTAACGGACGACGCCCTCGGTGAGCTGCCGCGTCAGCGGTCCCGCGAGAATCTCATCGGGTGCGGCGGCCTGCTGCAGCCTCGCCCCGACGTTCACGGCCTCGCCGGTGACGAGCGTTTCGGCTCCTTCGCCGGTCACCACCTGGCCGCTGTTCACACCGACACGCAGCTCCAGCGCGAACCGTCCGGTCGCGTTGAGCCCGACGATCCGCTCGCGCAGGGTGAAGGCGGCGCGGATCGCGCGGTCCGCATCGTCGTCGTGCGCGTGCGGAATGCCGAAGACCGCCATCACCGCGTCCCCGATGAATTTCTCGACGCTCGCACCGTGCCCCTGAAGGACCTCGCGCATCTGGGCGAACGCCCGCGCGAGGGTGCGCCGGACGACCTCCGGATCGTGCGCCGAGCCGAGCGCGGTCGAACCCACGATGTCAGCGAACAGCACCGTGACTAGCCTTCGCTGGTCGGGCACCAGAGGAATGTAAGTCGCCGAGGCACGACCCTCCCGTCCGGGCCGGGGAGAAGCACAGGGAATGCCGCTTGACCGGATGGGCGGCGGCCTGACAATGCCCGAACAGCAGTGAGCGCAACGCCGATCGAGACCCGCATGGCCGTCGAGACATACCCGACCTCGGGAACGCGGCGCGTCCCCGACGTGGGGTACGTCTCGACGGACATCCGGGTCTCGATCGGCGTCGCGCTCACTGCTGTGCGCGCATTGTCAGCCCGCCGCCCATCCGGTCAAGCGGCATTCCCTGTGCTTC
>JACDAF010000234.1 GCA_013695575.1 Chloroflexota bacterium
TGAACCGCGCGAGGTCCTCGCCCTTCGTCGTCCAGACGTCCTTGCCCTCGAACATGAGACGGCCGCTCGACGGCCGCAGGAGACCGGCCAGCATGCGGCCGGTCGTCGTCTTGCCACACCCGCTCTCCCCGACGATGCACATCGCCTCTCTCGCGCCGAGCGCGATCGACACGTCGTCCACGGCGGTGATCGTCCCCGCCGGCGTCGCGAACGTGCGGCCGACGTGCTCGAGCTCGATGAGCGGCGTGCCCGTGGCCGCGGTCACGAGGCGGCCAGCTTCTCCGCGACCGGTCGCTCGGCGCTCCCGACGGCGTCCCTCACGACCTCCCAGCGGATGCAGCGGGCGTCGTGCTCGGATGTGTCGACCGCGACGAGCGTGGGCTCGGCCGTGCGGCACTCGTCGATGGCGAACGGGCAGCGTGGGCTGTACGTGCACCCGGGGGGCAGATCGATGAGATCGGGTGGCGAGCCGGGGATGGATGCCACGCTGCCAAGCGCTCCGGACACGTTTGGGACCGCCCGCAGGAGGCCGACCGAGTAGGGATGCCGCGGGCGGTAGAAGAGATCGTCGACTCTCGCGCGCTCGACCGCGGTACCCGCGTACATCGTGACGACACGGTCGGCGAGCTCGGCCGCGATCGAGAGGTCGTGTGAGATGAAGATCATCGAGAAGCCCAGCTGCTCTCGGAGCCGTCGGAGCAGGTCGATGATCGAGCGCTGCGTGAGGATGTCGAGCGCCGTCGTCGGCTCGTCGAGGATGACGATCTCGGGCTTCAGTTGCAGGCTCAGCGCGATGAGCACGCGCTGCTTCATGCCGCCCGAGAGCTCGTGCGGGTAGGCGGGCAGCACGCGCTCGGCGTCGAGATTCACGAGCCCGAGGAGCTCGTCCGCGCGGGCCCGCACCTCGGCGCGGCCGGACGACCGATGGGCGCGCGCCGTGTCGAGGAAGTGGTCCCAGATGGTGAGCACGGGGTTGAACGAGTTCAGTGCCGCCTGAAAGACCATCGCGCAGTCGTTCCAGCGGAACCGGCGCAGCTCGTCATCGTCCAGCGTCGCGATGTCCAGGACCTCGCGCTTGCCGTTGAAGAGGATCTGCCCTTCGCGGATGCGCGCGCTGCGCGGCGAGAGCCGGATGAGCGCGACCGCGAGCGTCGTCTTGCCGGAGCCGCTCTCGCCGATGACCGCGACCGTCTCGCCGCGCTTGAGATCGAATGACACGTCGCGGACCGCGTGCACGGGCCCGCGCCGGGTGTAGTAGTCGATGGACAGCCCACGTACGGAGAGCACGACGTCCTTGGGCATGGCGGAACTTGACCGCGGCGTCGCCACCTAGCCCGATCCTTGAAGCCGGGGGTTGAACAGGTCCTCGAGTGCGGCCGCGAGCCACACGAGCGAAAGCTGGAGCAGGACGATCGCGAGGATCGGGCTCAGGATGTACCAGAGACTGTCGCGGAAGAAGATCGCGCCGCGCACCGAGGCAAAGTTCAGCATGAGGCCCCAGTTGTTGCCGGAGAGGGGAAGCAGCCCGAGCAGCAGCAACCCGGCCACACCGTACATGGCGTTGGTCATCGCGAAGATGAAGTGGATGACGATGTAGCTGCGCATGCTCGGCAGGATCTCGCGGAAGATGACGTGCCCGATCCCGAGGTCAAGCGACCGCGCGGCCTCCACGTAGTCCCGCTCCTTCAGCGACAGGACCTGGGCCCTGATCTGGCGCAGCAGCCCCGCCCAGCCGAGGAACCCAAGCAGCAGCGCGATGTACAAGAGGCCGTCGAACCTCAGGACGGCTGCCGCGACGACGAGCAGCGGGATACGCGGGATCGTGAGCAGGATGTCGGTGAGCGACACGATGACCGTGTCGACTGCTCCGCCGACGGTCGCGGCGAGGGCGCCGAAGGTGACGGCGATGAACGTCGACACGAGCGCGGCGATGAGCCCGATCACGAGCATGTCCTTGCCGCCGTGGACGATCTGCACCCACACGTCGCGCCCGCTCGAATCCGTGCCGAGCAGATGCGCGAGCGACGGCGACTGATAGATGGCGCTGACGTCGACGGTGTCGTCATACGGGATCACGATCGGCCCGACGAACGCCAGCAGGAAAATGAAGACGACGCCGACGAGCCCCATCAGACCGGTGGGTCGCCTGGCGATGAGGCGCAGCGTCTCGCCGAGCCCGCCGAAGAATCCCTTGGGCGCGCGTGCTGCGAGGGGCCGCGCGACGACCGTCATCCTGCCGCGCCCCCGGCGCGCCCGATCCGCGGGTCGAGCTTGCTGTACAGGATGTCCGACAGCAGGTTCGCGATGACCACGGCCGCCGTGACGATCAAGACGATCCCCTGCATGACCGGGTAGTCGCGCTGGTTGACCGCGCCGATGAGCCGCAGCCCGATGCCTGGGTAGACGAGGATGGTCTCGACGAAGATCGCGCCGCCCATCACACGGCCGGCCTCGAGCGCGAACTGGGCGACCAGAGGCAGCACCGCGTTGCGCCCGACGTAGGCGGTGCCGATCCGCCCGTCCCGGAGACCGCGCGCGCGGGCGGCGTTGACATGGTCCTCCTCCAGCGTCGCCATCGCCGCGCTCTTCATCCCCAGGATCCAATGCCCGATCCCGGTGAGGAAGAAGACCAGGATCGGCAGGAAGGCGTGGAACAGGACGTCACCCAGGTAGGCCAGCGTGAAGCCAGGGTCGATGCCTGGGGATGACGCGCCGCGCATCTGCGCGATCGGGAGCAGGCGCAGCTGCGTGCCGAGGAACACGACGATGAGCAGCGCGACGAGGTAGTCCGGCAGGCTTGACACGATCGAGCCGACCGTCGACAGAAAGGTCGAGAGGCGGGAACCGCGGCGGTACGCCGCGACGAGCCCGAGGCCGATCCCGATGACGAAGCTGAGCAGCAGACCGGTCCCGACCGTGAAGAGCGTCCAGGGAAGCGTGGCGGCGATGATCGACACGACGGGGGTCCCGGCGGAGAGGAAGGACGCCCCGAGGTCGCCGCGGACGAGCCGGCCGAGGAAGTCGGCGTATTGCTCGTGGAGCGGCGCCTTGAGGTCGAGGTTGAAGAGGCCCGAGGCCTGATCTGCGGCCTCGGCGTAGCTGATGCCCTGCTCCGCGATGAGCTGGTTGATGAAGATGTCGACAGGGTTGCCCGGCATGAGCCGCACGATGAGGAACGTGAGGGTGATGACGACGTAGATCGTGAGGATGGCCCGGGCGATGGCACGCGTGAGAGGGCGCTCCCAGAATGCGCCGAGCCAGCGGCGCACGCGGCGCGTCCCCGACGTGGGGTACGTCTCGACGGACATCCGGGTCTCGATCGGCGTCGCGCTCACTGCTGTGCGCGCATTGTCAGCCCGCCGCCCATCCGGTCAAGCGGCATTCCCTGTGCTTC
>JACDAF010000240.1 GCA_013695575.1 Chloroflexota bacterium
GGCTCGCCGCGAGGAGACCGCGCCACCGGTTCGCGAAGATCGTCTCGCGGCCGGCCGCGATCGCGAGCCGCCACCGCCATGACAGGGGGAGCGCCGTCAGGATGATCCCGTTGTCCCAGTGCAGGCAGTGGTTCGGAGCGAAGAGGACCGGCCCCTCGACGCGATGGAGCTTGTCCTGTCCGCTCACCCGCACGCGGTAGAAGAGCGCGACGAGGGGGGTGACCATGGCCTCCTGGACCACGAGTGCCACCGAACGCACCAGGGGGTGGAGCCGCCAGCCGTAGGGAAGCGCCGGGTCCTTCACCCGTTCAGTCTAGAGATGCGGTCGCGCTACGCGGCGATCGCGCGGAGCGCGCCCTGTATCCCGCCGCTGCGTGCGGCGAAGTGCGCGAAGCAGACGGTCTCGACGTCCAGCTCCGCGAGGCGCGCGATGGAGCGCCGCGCCAGCTCCATATCCTCCGTGAAGAGGTGGCTCGGCGGCGAGATGCGTCCGCGGATGACCTGCAGCACGTCACCGACGATCAGGAGCCGGTGCTTGCGGGCGTAGAGACAGACGCTGCCCGGCGTATGACCGGGAGTGTGCACGATCTCGACGCCGCCGAGGCCGGGTAACAGGTCGCCGTCGCACAGCGGGCGGGGGTCCGCGGGCGCCCGTGTGAGGAGGGCCACCACGGTGCCTGCAAGCGGCCGCTGCACGACCTCCCGCAGGGTGACTCGGCGGAGCCGATCGGTATCCGCCGCATGCATGAGGACCTCTGCGCCTGAGAGCGCGGCGATCTCATGGACCCCGCCGATGTGGTCGGGATGGCCATGTGTCAGAACGATCCTGCGGATGTCGGTCATCGACCGGCCGAGCCGCGACAGGTACCAGCGCAGGAGCGGGGCGGAGCCACGCAGGCCGGCGTCGACGAGCGTGAGGTCCCCGTCGTCGATGAGGTAGCTCCTCGAACCGAGCAGCCGGATCCCGTGCAGCCCGGGCACGATCTCGATCACGCGATGAAGCTCCGATACAGCAGGTTCACGACACTCAGGATGAGCAGCACCACGATGACCGAGCGAAAGCGCGCCGCGTCCATCCGGCCCCGCAGGTAGATCCCGGCCATGAGCGCGAGGAGCGTCGGTACGAGGCCCATGATGCCGAGTGCCAGGACCTCGGGCGTGAACAGCCCAAGCAGCGCGTAGCCGATGACCTGCACGATCGAGTTGATCTCGAACACCGCTGCGAGCACGAGCACGAAGTCGCGCGGCGGGAGGCGCAGGGTGTGAAAGAAGGAGCCGACGAGCGGGCTCGCGATCGAGGTCGTCCCCTGCAGGACACCGCCGACGAACCCGACGAGGGGACCGAGCAGACGCGCACGCCGCGCTCGCGGATCGTCACCGATGAGCCGATCGCCGCGGAGCAGGAAGATCGCGACCATCAGGGTGATGAGGATCGCGAACGTACGCTGATCGAGCGAGGCCAGGAGCTGCACGCCGATGGTCGTGCCGACGATGCTCGCGACGATGATCGGCGTGAGGCCCCGGAGCACCCCGGTGCGGCGCCAGCCCTGCGCAAGCAGGAGCGAGTTCGACACGAAGATCGGGATCGTCACGATGACGACCGCGGCCCGCGGACCGAAGACGCTCGCGACGATCGGCGTGGCGACGAGCGGCAGCCCCATGCCCGTCGCTCCCTTGGCCAGCCCCGCGACGGCGAGCCCGATCACGAGGATCGCAAGATCGAGCGCGCTCACGGGCGCGCGATCTCGCGGGGGCCGACCAGCGCGTCCCAGTCGACCTGTTCGAGCCGTTCGCTCGCGACGTAGCGGCGGCCCACTTTCGCGAGGTCGCGTCCTTCGACGCGCACGATGTCGGCGGTGTGGTCGAACCCTTCGCCGTGCACGAGCGCCGAGCCGACGCCGTACACGTCGACCGGCACGCCGAGCTCCTCGAAACGATCGATCTTCTCCGCGCTGAACCCGCCGGACGCCACGATCCGCACGTGCACGTAGCCAGCGCGGTCGAGGGCCTCGCGCAGGAGCTCCACGAGGCGTGGCGTCACGCCGCCCCGGACGCCGTCCTCGGCGAGACCGCCGCACTCGTCTAGCTCGCGCAGGACCGATCTGTCGATGAGGCGCTCGCTCGTGTCGACGCGGACGCCCCAGAGGCGCGTGCCGAGCGCGTGCGCGACGCCGAGCGAGGTGTTCACGACGTCGTTCTGGAAGTCGACCAGTGCCGTGACGTTGACATGGCCTTCCGGAGTGCCCCGAGCGGTGAGGTGCCCGACGGCATCGGTCGCGCGGTTGATGTGCTCGTCGAACTTCAGCGTCGCGACCGTCGTGTCGCCGCCGTACACGGCGATAAGCGCGTGGGGGACGGTGCCGAGACCCTTCGAGCCCCACCACTCGCCCTGCTCGTCGGTCGATACGGCTACCGCGCCGCCCACGTAGGCCGCGTATCCGCCGCCCGCCTGCGCCTCGTGGGATTGGTGCCGCGCCCCGAACATGATCACGGGCTTCCCGCGCGCGGCATGCACCACCTCTCGCGTGTTCGTCGCGACGCGGGTGCCCTCGGTGAGGGCGCCGAGGTAGAGCGTCTCGAGGTGCGCGAACGACTGATACTCGCCGTCGATGTGCATGACCGGCTCGTACGGCTGTGCGACCTCGCCGTCGCGCAGCGATCGGACTTCGAGATCCCGCCACCCCGGCTCCCAGAGTGTGGCGAGCTCGCGCGACGTCTCGAACACCTCCCGTGCGAGGGGCTCATACACGGACCAGTCTCCCTGGGGAAGATCGGCCCAGAACGCGTACAGCCGTCGCTCGCCCTGGAGGTAACGCGCGAACAGCGCCTCCGCGTCCGCGCGGTCGCGGTAGCGGCCCGCCCCAACGTGGAGGATGGCCAGCGCGTGGTCGGTGCCGACGACGACGGCGTCCTCGCGCTTCTGGAAGACCTGCATCGTCACGCGGTCCCGCCGCTCATCACGCTCGAGGATGAGCTTGGTGCGGGCGAAGTAGATGTCGCTCTTGTAGCCGGCACGGATCTTCTCGATCGGCAGCCGGAACACGTGGGGACCAAGTCGCTCGTGGACGATCACATCAGATCACACGGACACGTCGGCTGGATCGCGCCCACGCGCGATCGGCGGTCAGGATCGTCGTCGCGGCGAGCGCCTCTCCGGTAGCGATCACGAGCGCGTCCGCCAAGCGCAGCGTGTTGGAGCTCGCGCGCAATCGAGCAGATCGTCGCGCGATATCTGCGCTCACTGGCTCCACACGTAGCCGGTCGGCAACGAATCCCTCGACCATCCGCTCCGCTCGGCTCCCCGCGCGGTACGGACCGACGAGAATCTCGGCCAGCGTGCTTGCCGAGATCACGAGCTCCTCCGCCGGCAGAGCGGTGAGAGCAGTGACCGCGGCATCGTGCTTCGCATCTGCTTCGTTCAGAACCGCGATGATGACGCTGGCGTCGAGGACTACCAGCGCCATTCGCCCCGAAGCTTCTTGAGGTACCCCTTCGGGTAGACGCCTGTGAGAGAGCCTGCGTATTTCTGGATCGGATCCGTCGCGCGCGTGATCACGACCCTCCCTGGACCGATCGCCTCGATGTGGATCGTGTCACCGGCCCGCAATCCGGCTTTGCGCAGCGCCGCAACGGGAATCGTCGCCTGGTTCTTCGTCGTGAGGCGGGTCGGACGCGGTCGACCCTTTACCTGTGCCATGGGAAGTAAGGGTAGCACCCACCATTGGGGAGAGTCATCGAGCGTGGGGGAGAAGGTTCTCAGAACATCGACATGAGCAGGCCGCCGTCGACCTGGAGCGACACGCCGGTGATGTAGGAGGCCTTCGGTGAGGCGACGAACACGACCGCGGCGGCGAACTCGTCGGGCCGTCCGTAGCGGCCGAGCGGGATGACGGTCTTCTCCCAGTTCGCACGGACCTCCTCCAGCGACTTCCCCGTGCTCTTCGCCGTGACGGTGTCCAGCTCGATGAGCCGGTCGGTCGCGATGCGGCCTGGCTGGACGGCGTTCACGCGGATGCCATCCGGCGCGAGATCCTTCGAGAGCGTCTTCAGCATCCCATGCACCGCCGCGCGGAGCGCGTTCGACAGGATGAGGTTGAGGTATTGGGTCGGTTGGCGTACTGATGTCGACGTCGAGTACACGATCGACCCCTTCGACCGCCGCAGCTCGGGAAGCGCCATCCGGGTGAGGCGGACCGCCGACATGAGTGTCAGGTCCATCGCGGCCTGCCACTTCGCGTCGTCGAGATCGTCGAACCTGCCGGGCGGCGGACCACCAGCGTTCACGACGAGCGCGTCGATGCCGCCGAACGTCGCGACCGCCTCGTTCACGAAGCGCTCGCACCCGTCGACGGTCGCGAGATCGGCCACGATCGCGTGCGTCTCGGCGCCCGTCTTCTCCGTCACCTCGCGCGCGGCACGCGCGATCGCGGCCTCGTCCCGGCTGCACATGGCAACACGCGCGCCCTCGCGTCCGAACTCCTCCGCGATCGCGCGCCCAAGGCCCTTGCTCGCGGCCGCGACGAGCGCGGTCTT
>JACDAF010000248.1 GCA_013695575.1 Chloroflexota bacterium
CGGACGGACGGCACCGTCGTCGAGACCGTCGACGCGCGTGCGCTCATGAAGGACATCGCGGCGGCGGCCTGGGAGTGCGCCGACCCGGGCGTCCAGTACGACACGACGATCAACGCCTGGCACACCTCGCCGAACACGGGTCGCATCAACGCCTCGAACCCGTGCTCAGAATATATGCACATCGACGACTCGGCGTGCAACCTCGCCTCGCTCAACCTGATGAAATTCAGGCGCGAAGACGGCGAGTTCGACGTCGAGATGTTCGAGCACGCCGTCGACGTCGTCCTGCTCGCGCAGGAGATCGCCGTCGGCTACTCGTCGTACCCGACCCCCGAGATCGGGCGGAACGCCAAGCGGTTCCGACAGCTCGGGCTGGGCTACGCAAACCTCGGTGCACTGCTCATGGCGCGCGGCCTTCCCTACGACTCGGACGAGGGCCGCGCGTACGCCGCCGCGATCACGGCGCTGATGACGGGCCGCGCATACCGCAAGTCCGCCCAGGCCGCACAGCGGATGGGCGCCCACGAGGGCTATCAGGAGAACCGCGCTTCGATGGTCGGTGTGATCGCGAAGCACCGCGCCGCGGTCGGAAACATCGACCACAGCGAGTCGGTTCCCGAGGATCTCGCCGCCGGCGCACGACGTGCCTGGGACGAGGCGCTCGAGATCGGCGAGGTGCACGGCTTCCGCAACGCGCAGGCGACGGTGCTCGCGCCGACCGGGACGATCAGCTTCATGATGGATTGCGACACGACCGGGGTCGAGCCGGACTTCTCACTCGTCAAGTCGAAGAAGCTCGTCGGCGGCGGCGAGATCACGATCGTCAACAAAACGGTGCCGATGGCGCTTCGCGAGCGCGGCTACGCGCCGCGCGAGGTCGAGGAGATCGTCGCGTACATCGACGAGCGGGGCGGCGTCGTCGGCGCACCCCACCTCAAGACGGAGCACTACCCGATCTTCGACTGCGCAATCGGCGAGCGCGCGATCCACTACATGGGTCACGTGAAGATGATGGGGGCGGTGCAGCCGTTCATCTCGGGCGCCATCAGCAAGACGGTCAACCTTCCAGAGGCGGCGACCGTGGACGACGTCATGGACGCGTACATCGAGGCATGGAAGCACGGCGTGAAGGCCATCGCGATCTACCGCGACGGCAGCAAGAAGGTCCAGCCGCTCTCCACCAGGACCGAAACGTCGAACTCCGTGCGTTCGGGCCCGGCTTCGCCGGCCCCGAACGAGCCCCTGACAAGGGAGCGGATCGTCGAGGTGGCGAGGCCGCGACGCCGCCTCGCGGACACCCGTGCCTCCCTCACTCACAAGTTCACCATCGAAGGCCACGAGGGGTACATCACGGTCGGCCTGTTCGACGACGGCACGCCCGGGGAGATCTTTGTCACGATGGCGAAGGAGGGCTCGACGCTCTCCGGGATGATGGACTCCTTCGCCACCAGCGTCTCGCTGCTCTTCCAGTACGGCGTGCCGCTCACGCATCTCGTCGAGAAATTCGGTCACATGCGCTTCGAGCCGAGCGGCTGGACGGGGAATCCGGAGATCGGCTTCGCGAAGTCGATCGTCGACTACGTGTTCCGCTGGCTCGGGCACCGGTTCCTCTCCGCCGAGGACAAGATGACAGCGGGCCTCGTGCGGCAGACGGACATCGTTTCGGACCCCGCGCCGCAGCTCGAGCTGATGCACAAGATCGTCGCGCAGGCCCCGGTGTCGGACGCCGGCCCGGGTCCGCGCCGCCTCAACTCGACGCCCGACGCGCCCCCGTGCCCGCGCTGCGGCTGGCTCACCGTTCGGAACGGCACCTGCCACAAGTGCGAGAACTGCGGGGAGACGACCGGGTGTAGCTAAACCTTGTTAGGCCGCGGCCGACCCGCCCGTCGGCCGCCGCGCCCGCGCGCGGCCCGGCACTCCCTGCTCCCCTGGGGTGCCGGGCCGCTTCTCTTGCCATGGCAAGAGAAGCTCCCTGATCAACCGCCTCGGCGCGTCGGCCCCGCCTGAGGCACACGGCATCGCCGCAGCGTGATGGGAGTGTCGCTCTGCCTCGAAAAGCCCCACACTGGTGAGGACCGCGCCGCCGTGAGCGACCGTCCGCGTGCGTCACAAGGAGAAATATGGCCGTTCTGACCGAGCGAAGTGCCACCCACGGCCGCTTCGGCCGACGGGTGAGCACACGAGCGAGCTTTGTGCTGCTCGGCGTACTGCTCGGCGCGCTGCTGGCCCTCGCCGGTGCCGTCGTCGTCGCGCAGCTGGCCTTCGACGGCCGGGCGCTTCCGGGACTGCGAGTGGCGGGCACGTCCGTGGGGACGCTTGAGACGGCCGGGATCCGCGAGCGCCTGCAGACCGAGATCGCACGCCCCTGGGCGGCTGCGACGGTCCGCATCAGCGACGGCACACGTACCTGGGACGCGACCAACGCGGAGCTCGGCATCGCGCCCGACATCGACGCGGCGGTCGCGTCAGCGATCGCCTATGGGAAGACGGGATCTCCGCTCGATCGGATGCAAGCCTGGGTCGCGGCGTTCGGCGGGCACGCCGGCATGCCGTTCTCGATGCGCGCCGAAGGCTCGTCAGCCGACCGCTTCGTCGCTCGTATCGCAAGCGAGCTGGACACGCCGGTCGTCGATGGCGAGATCGCGCTCGGTCCGCTCGGGGCGACGATCCGCGAGCCGAACGTCGGCCGCGAGCTCGATCGGGGGCATTTCATGGCGGCCCTGTTGGGGGCACAGGCTCTCGGTGACCGTGACGTCGAGCTCCGCGTCCGCACGCGCTACCCCTCGGTCGATGCCGCAGGTATCGCTGACGCGGCGGCGCTCGTGCGGACCGTCACCGCGCCGCTCGAGGTGAGCGCCGGCGAGTACGGCGTGAGCGAGGACCCTGCCGGCCTGGCGTCGTTCCTCGTGGTCGAGCGCGTCGTCGCCGCTCCTGGCGAGCTGCCCGCGATCGCCGCCGAGGCCATCGCGCCGCAGACCCGCTACCGCTACACGGCCAAGGTGGCGGAGGACCGCGTGCGCGCGTGGAGCGAAGCGGTCGCCAACGAGCTCGACCGGCCCGCACGGAACGCGAGCTACACCGTCCGTCGGGACGGATCGCTCGCCGTCGTGCCCTCCATCACGGGGCTGCGGATCGACCGCGACGCTTTCACCGCGCAAGCCCTGCGCGAGATCGCGACCCCCGGCCGGCGGCTGATCGCCCCGGCGCTGGTCACGGAGGTGCCCGTCTTCACGACCGAGCAGGCGCAGCGATACACCACCGGCATGTCGCGGCTCAGCTCGTTCGAGACGTTCTTTCCGCCCAACGCCGCGCGCTGGCGGAACATCTCCACGGGCGCGGCGCGCTTCAACAACGTTGTCATCTCGCCCGGAGAGACCTTCTCGTTCTGGAGGGTCATCGGACCGGTGACCGTCGCGACCGGCTACGCCTACTCGGGCGCCATCATCGACGGCGTCTCCAATCCCAACGTGATCGGCGGCGGCCTGTGCCAGGTCTCCACGACGCTCTTCATGGCCGTCGCTCAGGCGGGGTTCCAGATCGTCGAGCGCGGCCAGCACGACTACTACATCGACCGGTATCCACTCGGCCTCGATGCGGCCGTGTTCGATCCGGGTCTCGACCTGCGGTGGCGCAACGACACGCCATATCCGGTCCTGATCCGGTCGAGCTCATCCAACATCGCCGTCGAGTTCGAGATCTTCAGCATCCCGAATGGCCGCACGACGACCTTCGGTGCGCCGGTTGAGACGAACGTCAGGGACGTCCGTTCGGACCAGCCCGCTGACCCGGCGTTCCCGCCGGGCGCGAAGGTGCTCGGTCGGGACATCACACGCTCCCGCACGGTGTCGGAGAACGGCCGGGTCGTCCATTACGACGTGTTCCGTAGCCGCTACAACCCGGTCTGGGGCGGTCCCGCGCGCTAGTTGGTTGCCGCCGGGCTGCGGCCACCAGACGCCTAGCACTCGAGCCTTGGTACCACGACTTGGTACCAATCGCGGTGTGAGCCAGCGGCCCCGCCCCTACAGCGAGCGCCGGAGCAGATCGAGGGCGCCCAGGACCGCGCGTCGGCGCCCCTCGGCCGCGGAGTGAAAGCGGACCTTCAGCGTCTCCCGGC
>JACDAF010000194.1 GCA_013695575.1 Chloroflexota bacterium
GCCGGCGGGGCACCGAGCGATGCCGCGATGGCGTCCACGGCCGAGGCGTCGATGTGGTAGCCGAACGAGGTGCGGCGCACCCCATCCAGCTGCTTGCCGCGCAGCGCGTCGCGCAGCGCGTGCTCACGCCAGCCGGTCTTCGTCGCGAGCTCACCCGTGGTGAGCCACTCACGATCCTTGCTCTTGGCCTTCTCGGAAGCGTCCGCCTTCGCCTGCTGCTTCGGTGCTGCCACGTCTGCATTCTAGGCTCGCCGCGCAGCCCGTATCCGACAGAGCGGCGGAGCCGCCCAGCGCCGGCGAGACGCGGGCCCTGTGCGCTTCCCGATGTCGGGCCCCTCCCGCTCTGGTCTCATCTGGTCTCAGGCGAGGGGGGCTTTGCCGACCGAGCCGCAGGGCCCCCGCGAGCCGTCGCAGCCGGAGGCGCGACGGGCGCGGGGATCGAACGGGATTGAGGGGATCGGGTGGCTCACAGGAAGATCGGGCCGAAGACGACGGCCACGATGGCCATGAGCTTGAGCAGGATGTTGAGCGATGGCCCGGCGGTGTCCTTGAACGGGTCGCCGATGGTGTCGCCCACGATCGCGGCCTTGTGCGCGGGAGAGCCCTTGCCGCCCAGCTGGCCCGTCTCGATGTACTTCTTCGCGTTGTCCCACGCACCGCCCGCGTTCGCCATCATCAGGGCGAGCAGCGCACCGGAGCCGAGCGAGCCGACGAGCAGGCCCCCGAGCGCGTGCGGGCCGATGAGCGCCCCGACCGCGACCGGCACCGCGACCGCGAGCGAGCCGGGCAGCACCATCTCGCGCAGCGCGCCGGTCGTCGCTATGTCCACCGCCCGGGTGGGATCCGGCGCCTCGCTGCCGTCCATGATCCCGGGATGCTCGCGGAACTGGCGACGCACCTCCTGGACCATCGCCATCGCCGCGCGCCCGACGGCACCCATGGCCAGGGCACTGAAGACGAACGGCATGAGCGACCCAACGAACAGTCCGGTGAGGACGCGGACGTTCAGCAAGTCGAAGCCGCGGATTCCCGTGACCTGCGCGTAGACGATCATGAGTGCGAGCGCTGTGAGTACTGCCGAACCGATCGCGAAGCCCTTTCCCGTCGCGGCGGTCGTGTTGCCGAGCGAGTCGAGCGCGTCGGTGCGCTCACGGACCTCCGCGGGCAGGCCGGCCTGCTCGGCGATGCCACCGGCGTTGTCGGCGACGGGTCCGTATGCGTCGCTCGCGAGCGTCACACCGAGCGTCGAGAGCATCCCCACCGCCGAGAGCGCGATGCCATAGAGCCCCGCGAGCTCGTACGTGACTAGGATCGCGACCGCTATCGCGAGCATCGGTGCCGCGGTCGAGAGCATGCCGAGGCCCATCCCGCCGATGACCAGGGTC
Source organism: Chloroflexota bacterium (assembly GCA_013695575.1). Taxonomy (GTDB): domain Bacteria; phylum Chloroflexota; class Limnocylindria; order P2-11E; family P2-11E; genus JACDAF01. The sequence goes on from JACDAF010000194.1 coordinate 1,386, forward strand.
GCCGCACCCGTCTGCGCCTGCTCCGCGAGCCTCCGGGTCGGGGCGAACTCATACGCGGTGTAGTACTCGGTCGCGGTGCCGATGACCTGCCCCGCGACGAGCCCGATCAGCACGGCCCAGAAGAGCCGCAGGTCGAGCCCGAGCGCCCAGATCAGGGCGGCGGACCCGAGAAGCACCAGGAACCCGGCCGAGAAGATGCCCGTCCGCAGCGCCCACAGGAGGCGGGCCATCGAGGCATCCTCACCGGTTCGCACGAGGAGCGAGCCGACGATGGAGGCGACGATCCCGATGGCCATGACCAGCAGCGGAAGCACGAAAGCGATCGAGCTGAACAGCTGGTCCGATCCGGCCGGCATGACCGCGTGCTCGCCGACGCCGACGACCGCGATCGTCGCGAGCGACATCGCGGCGACGACCGACCCCGTGTACGACTCGAAGAGGTCCGCGCCCATGCCCGCGACGTCCCCCACGTTGTCGCCGACGTTGTCTGCGATCGTCGCGGGGTTGCGCGGGTCGTCCTCCGGGATCCCGGCCTCGACCTTGCCCACGAGGTCAGCGCCGACATCGGCGGCCTTCGTGTAGATGCCGCCCCCGACGCGCGCGAAGAGCGCGATCGACGATGCCCCGAACGCGAACCCGCCGAGCGGCTGCACGTCCTGGAACGCGAGGTACACCACCGCAAGGAGCAGGACCGAGATGCCGACGACCGTCATGCCCATCACCGTCCCCGACGAGAACGCGACGCGGAGCGCCGGGTCGAGCGCGACGCGGGCCTTCGCCGCTGTTCGCACGTTCGCCCGAACGGCGACGTACATCCCGATATACCCGGCTGTCGCTGACGCGACCGCGCCGAGGACGTACGCGATCGCCATCCGCGGCAGCCCCGTCAGCGCGCCGGCGGCGGGGCTGAACCGGCCCAGCACGTCGTAATCAACGAAGACAGCGAGCACGGCCGTGACGGCGGCGACGAACACAAGAAGGAACTGGTACTCGCGGCGCAGGAAGGCAGCCGCCCCCTCTTGGATCATTCGCGCGATCCCTCGCATGCGCTCGTCGCCCTCATCCTCGCGCAGCACCGACCGCGTCGTGAGGGCGGCGAAGCCGAGGGCGAGGGCCGCGGCGCCGACCGTGATGTACAGACCTTCCATGAGTGCTCCCTGTAGGACGGCTGCGTGAGTTTCGCGTACACTGACACAAGCGCTGCGGGACCCCTCTGTCGGTCCGAGCGCTCTCTTCTTGTCATTTTTCGGAGGGTCGTTTGGACGCGCCATTGCTCTGGGTCGTGCCTGTCTCCGGTCTCATCGCGCTCGCGGTCGCCGCCTACTTCGCCTGGGATGTCTTGAAGTCGGACAAGGGGACGCCGGAGATGCAAGAGGTCGCCGGTGTCATCTACGTGGCGGCCGTGGCCTTCATCAAGCGGCAGTACCGCACCATTGCGCTCCTTGCGGTCGCCGGCGCCGTGATCATCTCGCTGGTCATCTACGCGTTCGAACGGGTGCCCGGCATCAGTCCAGAGGAGCTCGCGATGCGGACCGGATTCGCCTTCCTCGTCGGTGCCAGTGCGTCAATGCTCTCCGGGATCATCGGCATGTTCGTCGCTGTGAAGTCGAACGTCCGGACCGCCGCGGCCGCGCAGCACAGCCTTGCGGACGCGCTTCGCATCTCGCTCCGCGGGGGCGCCGTCTCCGGCATCCTCGTCGTCGCGCTGTCGCTGATAGGCGTCTTCGCGATGTTCGTCCTGTACAACGGGTTCGCACGGCCGGCCGAAGCTCCGTTCACGATCATCGGCTTCGGCTTCGGCGCGTCGTTCGTCGCGCTCTTCGCGCAGCTCGGCGGTGGCATCTACACAAAGGCCGCTGACCTCGGCGCCGACCTCGTGGGCAAGGTCGAGGCCGGGATCCCGGAGGACGACCCACGAAACGCGGCGGTGATCGCCGACCTCGTCGGTGACAACGTTGGCGACTGCGCCGGCCGTGGTGCCGACCTCTTCGAGTCCACCGCTGCCGAGAACATCGGCGCCATGATCCTGGGCGTCGCGATCTTCGCGCTCACTCAGAACGTCGCCTGGATCCTCTTCCCGCTCGTGGTGCGTGGCTTTGGGCTCATCGCCAGCGTCGTCGGCATCTTCAGCGTCCGCGGCAACGAGCATGGCGACCCGATGGGCGCATTGAACCGGGGCTACTACGTGACGCTCGTTCTGTCGATCGCGTTCATGTGGCTCACCACGCAGACGATGCTCAACTCCGAGGGCCAGGGCCAGTGGTTCTTCTACGCCGGGGTCATCGGCATCCTGACAAGCCTCGCGTTCGTGTACATCACGCAGTTCTACACCTCCGGCACCTACCGCCCGGTAAAGGAGATCGCCGAAGCGGCGAAGACCGGCCCAGCCACGACGATCATCTCCGGTACTGCGGTCGGCTTCGAGACCACGGCGCCTTCGGTCATCGCGATCTCACTCGCCCTCTTCGGCTCGTACTGGTGCGGTGAGCAGTGGAGCCAGGCGACCGGGCTTGGTCACGGCGGCATCTACGGCACCGCCGTCGCGACCATGGGCATGCTGATGAGCGCGGCCTTCATCCTCGCCGAGGACACCTTCGGCCCGATCACCGACAACGCCGGCGGCGTCGCCTCGATGTCCCGCGCGAGCGAGGTCGTCCGAGAGCGGACCGACCGCCTCGACGCCGCCGGAAACACGACAAAGGCGCTCACGAAGGGCTACGCCGTCGCGTCGGCCGCGCTGGCGGCGTTCCTCCTCTTCTCCGCGTACCTCGATCGCGTGAAGCAGCTGAAAGGCATTCCCGCGGAGACCCCGTTCCCGGTCGACCTCTCCAAGGTCGATGTCTTCCTCGGCGGTCTGCTCGGCGCGATGCTCGTCTTCTTCTTCTCCTCGCTCGCCATCCGCGCCGTCGGGCGTGCCGGCGCCGCGATCATCGAGGAGGTCCGGACGCAGTTCCGCGCCCACCCCGGGATCATGGCCGGGACCGAGAAGCCCGACTACGCCCGGGTCGTGGACATCACGACAGCCTCGGCGCTCCGCAACATGATCGCCCCGGGCCTCCTCGCGGTCCTCTTCCCGATCGGAGTTGGCATGGTCCTCAAGGCCGAGGCCGCCGCCGCGATGCTCATGGTCGGAACGATGGCCGGCGTCATCCTCGCCACCGTCCTGAACAACAGCGGTGGTGCGTGGGACAACGCGAAGAAATTCATCGAGCTCAACCACCTGACGGACGATGAGGGTGCGATCATCGGCAAGGGCACACCCGCGCACGCGGCCGCCGTCGTCGGCGACACGGTCGGTGACCCGTTCAAGGACACGGCGGGGCCGAGCCTGCACGTCCTGGTGAAGCTTCTTGCCACCATCACGTTGGTCCTGGCGCCGCTCTTCATCTGACCGGCCGCGACGTGGCTACGAGCGGAAGCGTTCGACCGAGATCCCAGCTGCGTCCAGGCGCGATCTGACTTCCATCGCGATCACGGCGGCCTCAGGCCCATCCCCGTGCAGGCACAGCGTGTCGACAGCAAGCGCGATGAACGTCCCATCGCTCGCACGCACGCCTCCCTGGCGCACGATCGAGACGGCCTGGGCGGCGGCGAGGGCGGGGTCGCTGAGCACCGCACCCGGGAGGAGTCTCGAGCGCAACGTACCGTCAGGCTCGTATGCCCGATCGGCGAACCCTTCGAGAGCGACACGAAGGCCCGCGTCGCGGGCGGCCCGCTCGAGCGCCGAGCCGGGTGAGGCGAAGACCGTTGCCTGGGCGCGCCAGGAGCGGACGGCCGTCACGATGGAGCCGGCGACGTCGGCGTCGCGCTCGGCCTGGTTGTAGAGCGCGCCATGCGGCTTGACGTGCGTGACTTCCGCCCCCAGCTGCCGCGCCACGTCGTCGAGCGCTCCCAGCTGCCGATGTAGCTCTGCGACGAGCGTCGTGTGGTCGAGCCGCTGGGGCACTCTGCCGAAGTTCTCCCGGTCCGGGTAGCCGGGATGAGCACCCACTCCGGCGCCGTGTCGGAGAGCGAGTCCGATCGTCTCGCGCATCGTCCGTTCGTCACCGGCGTGGCCGCCGCACGCCACGTTCGCGGACGTGATGAATGGCATGATCGCCGCGTCATTGCTCGCGCCCTCGCCGAGATCACTGTTGAGATCGATGCGCTGCATGAGCGCCGTCAGGGTCGAGCCGGCAGAGCCTGGCTCGGTGTGGACAGGCGCCCCACCGGTGCCCTCTCCGCGGACCTGCCCTGGCCCTGCGGGCGGTCGGTGACCAGGCTGCGCATCCCGCGTATTGTCCACGATCGCGTCCACACAATTGGACATCTTGCGAAGGCGAGAAGAGGGAGGCGGCGGTGATACGCGCATGGCTGGCACATCTGGCGGCGGTGGTGGTGATCGCAGCGGCGTGCGTGCAGCCGGGAGCGTCCCCGGCGGGGGAGGGGCAGCCGACGGCGGCGGCTGGCGTATTCCCGAAGGAGGTCGCGATCGGTGCGGTGTACCCGCTCACCGGTGCGCTCGCGCCGACGGGCGTCGACCTGAAGAACGGGATCGATCTGGCAGTCGAGCTCATCAACAGCGGACGCTCGGACATCGACCTGCCGCTGCTCAAGGATGGAGGCGGGCTCCGGAACCTCGGCGGCGCGAAGCTCAAGGTGATCTTCGCGGACTCGGCCGGCGATCCGGCGAAAGGCCAGTCCGAGACGGAGCGCCTCATCACGAGCGACAAGGTGGCCGTGATGACCGGCGCGTTCCAGAGCGCGGTCACGGCGACCGCATCTCAGGCGGCAGAACGACTCCAGGTCCCGTTCGTGAACGCGGAGTCCAGCTCGCCGACGCTCGTCGCGCGCGACTTCAAGTGGTTCTTCCGCTCGACGCCTGATGATTCCATGTTCGCCGAGAATTTCTTCCAGTTCCTTGACGATGCCGCGAAGCGCTTCCCGGGCCAGGTCGCGAAGAAGGTGGTCATCCTCCACACGGACGACCTGTTCGGCAGCGACGTGAACAAGTTCGTTCGCCAGTTCGCCGAGAAATACACCTACGAAGTGGTCGGGAGCGTCGGCTACAAGCTCACGGCCCCTGATCTCACGAGCGAGATCCAGCGCCTCAAGGCGTCGGCGGCGCCGATCCTCATCGAAGCGTCATACCTTGCCGACGCGACGCTCGCCATCAGGACCTTGAAGCAGCAGGACGTGAACTTCCAGGGGGTCCTGGCGATGGACGCAGGTTTCGTCGACACGAAATTCATACCGAACGTCGGCAAGGATGCGGAGTACATGCTGACCCGCGAGGTGTGGGCGAAGGATCTCGGCACGCGCAAGCCGATCGTCAAGCAGGTGAACGACCTCTTCCGGTCGAAGTACGGCACGGACATGAACGGGAGCTCCGCGCGGGCCTTCACCGGCATCTTCGTGATCGCGGATGCGATCAACCGGGCGCGATCGATCGATCCGGTCAAGATCCAGGAGGCTCTCAAGCAGACGAACATCCCTGCCCCGCAGATCGTCATGCCGTGGGATGGCATCCAGTTCGACGCGCGTGGTCAGAACACGAAGGGTCGCGGGATCATGGTGCAGATCCAAGGTGGTGAGTACGTGACGGTGTGGCCGCTCGAGCTCGCCAGCAAGCCGCTGATCTGGCCGATGCCGGAGTGGACGAAGCGGTAGCCCGGTGGAGATCGTTGCCCAGACCGTCGCGTCGGGGGTCCTGCTTGGCCTGATCCTCGCGCTGTCCGCGGCCGGCCTCACGCTGATCTGGGGCGTCATGGACATCGTCAACTTCGCACATGGCGACTTCCTGATGCTCGGGATGTACGCGTCGTTCTTCGCCTGGGCCGTCCTGGGCCTCGACCCGCTCTTAGCCTTGCCAGGCGTCGTCGCGGCACTCGGTCTATTCGGCGTCGTCGTGTATCTCGGCGTGATCCGCCCTGTTCTTCGCGGCAGCGTCCTCGCCCAGATCTTCGCGACGTTCGGCCTTGGCATCCTGCTTCGCGGTGTCGCGCAGTTCGTGTTCACCGCGGACTATCGTCAGATCGGCGACACCATGGCGACCGGATCGTTCGCGGTCGGCCCGGTCCATCTCGGCCTCCCGCAGACGATCGCCGCGCTCGGTGCGCTGATCGTCTCGGGCCTGCTGTTCGCCCTCCTCGACCGGACGACCGTCGGAACAGCACTCCGGGCGACCGCTGAAGACCGCAGCGCCGCCGAGCTCATGGGCATCGACACGCGGCGGATGTTCGCGCTCGCCTGGGCGGTGGGCGCCGGCTGCGTCGGTGCGGCCGCCGGCCTCCTCGCGATCTATTTCCCGATCTTCCCCGACGTCGGTGCGGTCTTCGGCCTCCTCGCCTTCGTCACGGTCGCGCTCGGCGGCTTCGGCAGCGTCGGTGGAGCGATGCTCGCCGGGGTCCTCATCGGCGTCGTCACATCCGTGGCAGGGCTCATCTTCGATCCCGCGTACAAGTTCACGGTCGCGTACCTCCTGTACCTCGTCGTGCTCGTGATCCGGCCGCAGGGTCTGCTCGGTCGCGCCTAGTGGCGTGTCAGTAGTGCCCCGTCCGGGCTTGCCCGTCATCGCGCTCGTCGCAGCCGCACTCGTGTATCCGCTAGTCTTCGGTTCCCCGGCGGCGATCAACGTCGGCGTGCTGATACTGCTGTTCGCGGCGCTCGGGACCGCGTGGAATCTGCTCGGTGGCTACGCGGGCCAGATCTCCTTCGGACACGCGGTGTTCTTCGGGATCGGCGCGTACACGAGCACGGTGCTGCTCAAGGAGGCGGGGCTTTCACCGTGGCTCGGCATGCTCGCAGGAGCGGCGCTGGCGGCCCTCGCCGCGGTGCTGCTGGGTGTGCCGACGTTTCGTCTTGCCGGGCACTACTTCGCGATCGCGACGATCGTGATCGGCGAGATCGCTCACACGGTCGTTCGGAATCTCGATGCGATAGGTGGTGCCCGCGGCCTGTTCCTGCCGATCCTGCCCACTTCGTTGGTGAACTACCAATTCCACAACAGCCGGCTGCCGTATTACGGCATCGCGTTCGGCCTGTATGCGCTCGCCCTCGCTGCCACGCTCATGGTCGAGCGCAGACGCATCGGCTACTACCTTCGCGCGATCCGCGAGGACCCGACCGCGAGCCGGAGCGTCGGTGTCTCGGTCCTGCAGTACAAGCTGGCGGCCGCAGCGCTCTCGGCCGCGCTGACCGCCATCTGCGGCACGTTCTACGCGCAGTACGTGCTCTTCATCGACTCAGACTCGGTGTTCCCGCTTTCGCTATCGATCCTCATCGCGCTCACTGCGATCCTCGGCGGTGCGGGACGCGCGTATGGGCCGCTCCTCGGCGCGGGTGTCCTCGTGCCGCTGTCGGAGATCACCCGGATCGCCTTCGGCGGCACCGGCCGTGGGGCCGACCTCGTGATCTACGGCGCGCTCATTGTCCTCATCAGCGTCGCTCAGCCGGGCGGCATCGCGGCGCTCGGCGACGCGCTCCGCCGCAGGCTGCCCCAGCCGGCATGACCGCGTTGCTCGAGATCGAGGGGCTGACCAAGCACTTCGGCGGCGTGCTCGCGAACGACAACGTCTCGTTCGGCGTCGCCGAAGGGGAGATCCTCGGGCTGCTCGGCCCGAACGGCGCCGGCAAGACCACGCTCTTCAACTGCATCACCGGCTTCCTGCCCCCCGACCGGGGCAGGGTCCGCTTTGCGGGCGTGGACGTGACTGGTCGCTCCGCCAGCCGGCTCGCGCGGGACGGGCTGGTCCGTACCTTCCAGATCGTCCGCGTGTTCCCCGACCTCTCCGCGCTCGAGAATGTGGTCATTGGTGCCCTCCTCCGTCACGGCCGGGTCAGCGCCGCCCGCCGACGCGCCCTCGAGGTGCTGGAGGACGTCGGTCTCGCCGCCCGGAGCAACGTGAGGGCGCGCGACCTCACCACTGCCGAGCGCAAGCGGCTCGAGGTCGCGCGCGCTCTCGCGACAGATCCTCGGGCGCTGCTCCTCGACGAGGCGATGAGCGGCCTCAACCCACGTGAGGTCGCCGAGGCGGTAGCGCTCGTGCGCCGACTTCGTGAGGGCGGCGTGACGATCGTGCTGGTGGAGCACGTGCTGGAGGTCGTCATGCCGCTCGCCGATCGAGTCGTCGTGCTACAGGAGGGCCGCGCCATCGCGGACGCGACGCCGGCGGCCGTTTCGCGGGACCCGGCGGTCATCGAGGCATACCTCGGTCCGCAGTTCATCGAGCGAGCGTGAGCGCGCCACCGCTCCTCGACGTGTCTGGGCTGACCGCGCGATACGACGGGGCACCCGTGCTCCACGACGTGGCGATCGCCGTACAGCCCGGCAGCATCACCGCGGTGATCGGCGCGAACGGGGCCGGGAAGACGACGCTGCTGCGTGCGCTCTCGGGGCTCGTGCGTCCGTCGGGTGGCAGCATCCGTCTCGAGGGGATCGAGATCTCGGGCCGCCGCGCGCATGGCATCGTCCGCCTTGGCGTCGCACACGTGCCGGAGGGCCGCCACATCTTCGCGCGCCTCAGCGTCGCCGAGAACCTCCGGCTCGGCGGCTACGTCCTCCGCGACAACGCCTCCCTCGAACGGTCGCGGTCCATCGTCTTCGACCTGTTCCCGCTCCTACGCGAGCGTGCCGGTCAGCGCGCGGGCACGCTCTCAGGTGGCGAGCAGCAGATGCTCGCGATCGGCAGGGCGCTCATGTCCCGGCCGCGCCTGCTGCTGCTCGACGAGCCCACGCTCGGCATCGCCCCTTTGCTCGTGGCGAGGCTCTTCGACGCGATCGTCCGGTTGCCATCCCTCGGCACCGCTGTCCTGCTCGTCGAGCAAAACGTCCGCGTCGCGCTGGAGATCGCCTCGACCGGCCACGTCCTCCAGACCGGCCGTGTCGTGCTCCAGGGTCCCGGACAGGAGCTTCTCGGGAGCGATCTCGTGCGCAAGGCGTACCTTGGGATCTGATCAGATGGTGCTGCACGGCCAGGGCCCGTCGGAGGTCCGCGCGGCGATCCGTGCGGGACGACTGCGCGGCACCACGGCCGGGCTCGCGCCCGCACATGCACAGGCGAACCTGGTCGTCGTCGACCGGGAATGGGCCGATGACCTCGCTCGCTTCTGCATCCGCAACCCGCGTCCGTGTCCGCTCCTGGACGTGACGCGAGCTGGATCGCCGGTGCCCGCTCGCCTCGCGGTCGATGCCGACGTCAGAACGGACCTACCCGGCTATCGGATCTATCGCGACGGCGTCGTCGAGGACGCCGCCGATCTACGGGAGGTCTGGCATGACGGCCTTGTCGCGTTCCTGATCGGCTGCTCGTTCAGCTTCGAGCGAGCGCTCAGGGCCGGTGGTATCCCGATTCGCCACATCGAGCTCGGGCGCACTGTTCCGATGTACGTGACGACGCTCCAGTGCGAGCCGGCCGGGCGCCTCGCTGGTCCGATGGTCGTGTCGATGCGCCCGGTGGCGGCCGCATCGGTCGACCGTGCGGTCGAGATCTCGTCCCGCTTTCCGGGAGCACACGGCGCTCCGGTCCACGTGGGCGATCCCGCGGCGATCGGCATCAGGTCGCTGGACGAGCCCGATTTCGGTGAGGCCGTGCCGGTCGCGGCCGGCGAGGTGCCCGTGTTCTGGGGCTGCGGCGTCACACCGCAGGTGGCGCTGTCGCGGAGCGGCTGCGGCTGGTTCGCGGGTCACCAGCCTGGGTACATGTTCGTCAGCGACCGCGAGGACGACATCGCTCCCCTGACCGAGCTGCCGGGGGCTCCACCAGTCTCCCTGGCGTGATCGAGTCCGCGGTGAGGGTCCTTCCCTTCGGCGACGCGGCAGTGTTCGTGGAGCTCGAGCAGCGTGTCGACGAGGGGATCGTCTCGCGGGCGCGAGCGATCGCCGACGCCTGGGAGAGCGAAGGCTTGGGGAGCGCTGTCCCGGCGTACGCGAGTGTGCTGCTCCGATTCGACCCGCTCACACTCCCGCCCGAAGCGGCCGCGACCCGGGCGCGCATGATCACCGAGCTGCGCCGCGAGGGCATCGCACCGTCCTCGGAACGGCTCATCGAGGTGCCGACACGCTACGGCGGACCCGACCTCGCTGAGGTCGCGGCACTCTCGGGCCTTACGCCCGACCAGCTGATCGAGCTCCACGCCGGGCGCGAGTACACCGCCTTCTTCCTCGGCTTCATGCCCGGACTGGCCTACTGCGGCACGCTCGATTCGCGAATCCAGGCGCCGCGCCTCGCGTCACCGCGAGCGCGCGTCCCCGCCGGGTCCGTGGCGATCGCCGATGGCCAGACGACCGTCTACCCGCTGGACTCGCCGGGTGGGTGGCGCCTCATCGGTCGGACCGAGCTCCGAATGTTCGATGCAGCCCGCACCCCGGCGGTCCTCGTCGCGGCCGGCGATCGCCTCCGTTTCGTCCCGCGGTGAAGCTGCACGTCCTCGAGCCCGGGCTCTGGTCGACCATCCAGGACGATCCACGGACCGCCCATGCGCGGAGCGGGCTGCCCGGTGCGGGGCCGGCCGATCCGCGCTCTTTCCACGCGGCACGATCGCTCGTCGGTGAGGCGAGCGCCGCGGTCGTGGAGATCATCGGGCTGCCTTTCACGTTCAGCTGCGAGGACCGGCGCATCGTGGCGGTCACCGGGCGCGACGTGTCGTTGCGCGCGGCGGCCAGGGTGCCGGGCTGGACGGCGGTGCATCTGCGCGCCGGCCAGACTGCGACGGTCCTCGGCAGCCCGCGCTACGCGTATCTGGCGATCGCGGGCGGGATCGCGCTGGACCGCGTTCTCGGGTCGCGCGCGACCTACGTCGCGGCCGGCGTCGGGCCGCTGCCGCGCCCGTTGCGCGCAGGCGACGAGCTGCCGCTTGGTGTCCAACGTGGCGACCTCGGGCGCGCTGGCCTGCGGCTGGAGCCGCAACGGTACGACGATGTCGTGATGGCGGTCGCTGGTCCGCACGCGCAGCGTCTGCCGCCGACCGCCCTGCGCACCTTCTTTGCGGAGGAATTCACGGTCAGCCCCTCCTCGGACCGCATGGGCGTACGCCTCGAGGGGCCAGGGCTCGCGTGGGAGGGCAGCGACGTGCTGTCGTGCGGTGTGGTGCCCGGCGCGGTCCAGGTCCCTCGGGGTGGCGCGCCGATCGTCCTCGGCCCGGATGCGCAGACCACGGGCGGCTATCCGGTGATCGCGGTCGTCGCGACCGCGGCGCTCGGACGCGTCGCTCAGGCCTTCCCCGGCGAGCGCCTCCGCTTCGTGGAGGTGACGCCGGATCGCGCAGCGACCGATCTGCGCGCAGCGGGTGCGGCCTTCGCGACCATCTGATCGCGCGGCGGGGTGGGAGAGCGCGGCTATCCTCGTTTGCGATGACCAGCCGAGCGATCCTCGCCCAACGCTTGCACGAGAAGGGGCTGCGTCTCACGAGCCAGCGCCTCGCCGTCCTCTCCGCGATCGAAGAGCACCCGGATCACCCGGATGCCGCGTCGATCGCCAAGGC
>JACDAF010000274.1 GCA_013695575.1 Chloroflexota bacterium
AAGCTTCGCTCTCGCTGTCGCCCGGTATGCCACGACCCCGGCGGCCGCACCGATCGCGATCAGGACGACGTCCGTCGTCCATGCCGCAAGATCACCGAACTGCTGCAAGGTGAGGACGGCATAGAGGACGGTCCACACCACGCTGACGACGTTCGATGCGGACACGGCCAGGGCACTCGAGCGCGCAACCAGCCACAGACCCAGGATGGCGACCACCACCCCGACCGCCATGGTGACGACCCACTCGACCGGGTCCGTTCTGAAGCTGAGCGTTATCGCAACCGCGAATGCGGCCGCGACGAGCCACAGGACCCCGGCGGTTCTGAGTCCCTTCATTCTGACGGTGATTCCGGCGCGGACGCTCTGGTCACGGCGCGCAGGCGGACGAATGAGATGACGATCCCGAGCAGGATGCTCACACCCATCACCGGCGCGGTGACCCGCTCGAGCCCTGTGCCGCCGACGAGCAGTACGACCACGAACGCGGCCACCCCGATGTTCATCCCCCAGAACAACACGTGGTCCGCCCACGACGACCGGTCAGAACCGGTGAACACCCGGATGAGACCGAAGATGACGTTCGACATCACGCCCACGAAGATCGCGTGATCGGCCGCGAGCAGCGGACCGCGCGGCGGGCCGACCCCTTCGGCGAAGCCGCCCGCAGCGACGACAATGCTAATGACGTAGATCAGGAGCGCGAGATTCGCGACGAGGAACGGAGCGGCGGCCGCGAAGTGCCGTTCGGCCGAGGCGGTGGACCAGGGAGCGCGGAGGACCGCCGGGGTCATGCGACCGATGAAGATGACCGTCGCCACGATCTGGAGCAGCTGCGCCAGGCCGAGCAACGGGATCAGGTTGAGGAGCGCACCGAGGGAGAGCGCGAGCCCGGCAACGAAAAGCAGCAGCGCCTGGAGCGTGAAGACCCAGTGGCGTCCGGTCGTCCGTCGCAGGAGCCACTCGCAGGCGCCGATCGCGAGCAGCACGAGGTAGCCGGCGATCTGCGCCGCGGCATGGCCGCCGACCCCGCTGGCGGTGCCGAAGATGTTGACTCCGGTCGCGAGGGCCACCTGGACGAGAACGCCAAGAGTCGATCCGATGACCAGCGTGCTGAAAGAAAGCACCACCGCCAGCTGCGGGGCCGAGAGCGCCCGCCAGCCGACCTCGCGGGCCTGTACCAGGATCCAGCCCCAGAACCCAAGAATGCCGATGAGGAGGAGGACACCGGTGACGGCGCGCGCGGGCAGGTTGCCGCTGAAGAACGCCGCGATGTAGAGCGGCGTCGACACGATCATCAAGAGCGTGAGGGGCCGCACCGCGGCGCTCGGCGCCGTGCCGAACAGCCAGAGCGCCATCGCGACGGCAGCGATGGTGATCCAGCCGATGGTGCCGCTGTGCAGGTGCGTGAGCAGCACGTTGCGATCGAGCGTGCCGAAGATCTTGGTGCCGTTCGCGATCCCGATGACGACCGTCACGACGAACAGCAACAAGGCGGTCTGGAAGAGCCAGGAGATCTCCTGACGGTGGCGGATGGTCTGCATACTCATCGGATCAATCCTCCTCGCTGTATCGCCCGGTACCCAAGACAGACTCGAACCGTCCGCCGTTACTCCTTCCCGCCGGTGCTCAACAAGACGACCCGCCCGCGCTTCTGCCGCAGCCAAAGCGACACTTGTGCCGGCTGCAGCGTCTCGTGGACGACGTCGATGAGCTCGCCCGAGAGCGCGTCGAGGTCGACGTCGTGGCGCAAGCGCATGCCGAACGCGTCGGCGGTGCGCCCCGCGTCATAGCGAGCGCGGTAGAAGCGGCGGTCCACGGCGCGCTGGATCACGGCACGCAAGGGGACGAAAGCGGCGACGACCGCGAGCGTTGAACCGGCGACCGCGAGATCCGACGATCCGACGAACGGCCGAAGCACTGCCGAGAGGACCAGTACCGCGAGGACGTAGGTTCCGAGCAGCACCGCCGAGAGTGCGCCATATACCAGGGTGCGGTTGACGAGGGCGTCGATGTCGTAGAGCCGGTAGCGCTGGACGGCAATGCCGACGGCGATCGCCACGACGTTCCCGGCTGCGACAGCAGCAACCTCGAAGACCTTGTTCCCCTGCAGGAGCGTGCCTGCGATGACGAGTGGCACGACGACGCCGATCCCGTAGGCGAACCACTTGATCTGGGTCCGCTCGACGGCGGCCGCGCTCCGGAAGCGATAGACCAGCGACAGCGCCGCGGAGATGATGAACACGGTCGTCGCAGGGATGCCCACGAACGGAGCCTCCGCTCCCCAGGGCGCGTCGACCGCGAAAGGGTTCTCGAGAGCGGTGGCGGTTTGCATCGGGCCGGGCTGGATGGCCGTGGCGATCGCGAACCAGCCGAACGCGATCGCGCCCCCGCTCGCGACAGGCCGCCACCGCCGCGAGGGCAGCCGTCCATCGGGGAACAGCAGCGGGATGAAGAACATGATGATGCCCACGATCGGCAGGAAGATCCACGAATCCAGCCACGCCAGTGCGGCCGCTCCAGGGAACGCGGGACGGGCGGCCAGGCCGACGACGGAGTACTCCGCCGCGAGGGCATCGACCGCCGCGAGGGCGCCGGTCGCGAGCAGGAGCCAGCCGATGAGCTGGTTGCGCCGGGAGAGGATGAGCAGGCCCACGGTGCTGAACGTCAGCGCGTACAGCGCCTGCCAGCCCCGGAATCCGAAGGTGTCCGGTCCGAAGACGTCCGGTGGGTGAACGCCCCAGCTCACCGCGAGCAGTCCGAGGCTGGCGACCGCGAGTGCAATGGACGACGCCCAAACGAGCCAGGCGATCCCCTTCGCAGCCGGTCGGCCTCCGCGCCTACAGGCATCGACACCGATGTCTCCGTCGGTTCTCTCACGTGACGAGGGCAGTTTGCCCGCCGTGCGTCCCGAAAGCGTTACGGCGGACGACGGAGCCGAAGGCGTGAGCGTGATCAGACGGACGCGCTGAAGGCGAGATCGTCGTCTCCCGGCGGACCGCAAGGTGAAGGTCGCCGCGCTCG
>JACDAF010000204.1 GCA_013695575.1 Chloroflexota bacterium
TCTATTGGCGGGCGCGGGTGCGGAGCCGATGCTGCGTGGCGCCGACTACGTCGTGGTGCTGGGCGGCTACTACGACTTCGACACGTACCTCGCAAGCGTCGTCTCCTGGTCCCAGCTTCGCGACGGCCACGTCGTCGCCTGGATGCCGAGCCTCGAGGTTCGGGAGCGCCTCCCCCCGGCTGCGATCGCGGCCGCTCCGGCGAGCGATCGGGAGAGCGTCCGGGCCGCGACCGTCGCCACCTCGTACGACGTCGCGCTCGCGCGGATCCGGGCTCTGCCCTCCGGCACGCGAGCGGTGTTCGACGCGCACTCACCGGAGACCGTCTGGGCCAAGATCGCTCCGCCCATCTTCTGGCTGCATGACCCGAACGACGAGTTCGAGCCCGTGGCCGAAGCGGAGGTGGCGCGCGCGGCCGCGCGTGAGGGCCGCTTCGCGCTCATCGTTCCGGGGCTCGTCCAGCATGCGGAGGTGACGGCGGGTGCCGGGGCACGCGGTCCGCTGTACATCGCGGGGGAGCTGGCGACGCTCCTTGGCACGGTCGTCGAGATCATGCGGCTGGCGCGATAGCAAGGAGCCGCCTTCAGGCGGGCTCCTGTGATCCCCGCTCCCTGCGCAGCCTTCGGCTGCTCCGGTCGCGTGGGCCCTGCGGCTCGTAGCGGCGAAGCCGCTCCTCGCCTGTCATCTCATCCCGCTACCTGCTGAGCCCTCGGCTGCTCCGCGCCTAGACCGTGGTCCGCTTCTTGTCGGTGCCCGGGTGCTCGTCGCGCGTGTCGTAGTCCCAACCGCCGCCCCGGCGGACCACATCGCCCGCCTCGTCGTAGCGATCCTGGTTGCGCACGGTCATGAGCGTGCGGCCCTCGCGGAACTCGCCGTCGTAGTACTTCGCCTCCTCGTCCGGGATACCCATGCCAACGAGTGCGCCCGTGACGCCACCGGCCGCGGTACCCACGGCCGCTCCGGTGAGCGTGCTCGCGAGGATGCCTCCGGCGACGATCGGGCCGATGCCCGGGATGAGCCCGGCGGCGGCGGCTCCGATGAGCCCCCCGAGCGCCGCTCCGCCGACCGCTCCGCCGGCCGCCATCTCACCGGCCTTCGTCTCGCCTTCCTTCTGGGTCTTTCCCTCGTCGTCCCGCCACGCGTAGCCGATCTCGTCGTCCTTGAAGCCGGCCGTCCGGAGCTCGCGCGCGGCCTTGTCGGCCCCGGAACGATCGTCGAAGACGCCAACGTAGGTCGAGCGCTTGGTCGTCCGCTGCCCGGTCGTCGTGTGATCAGGGGTGTGAGGCATGTGTCCTCCCGCTTTCGATCTTGTGGCGCCTAGGCGCCCGATCGCCCAGAGAAGCAGGGATCATGCCTACTGGGAGGCGCAGCCGGTCGTTCGCCGCACTCGCGCGGGCGTGATCGCAGACGTGTCACCAGGCCGACACCGACGTCTCACACGACGCGTTCGCCGTCCCGGAACACCGCGGTGATCCTGCGGAGCGCGCTGACGTCCGACAGCGGATCTCCGTCGACGAGCACGATGTCGGCGGGCGCGCCGATCGCCAGCGTGCCCGCGTAGGGGATGCCGAGCACCTCGCCGGCGATCCATGACGCCGACGCGAGCGCCTCCCAAGGCGGCAGGCCAGCGCGCACGAGCAACTCGACCTCCTGCGCGAAATTGCCGGCGCGTGCGGGTCCGCCGCCGAAGTCCGTTCCCGTCGCGATCCGCACTCCGGCCGCGCGCGCCGCGCGGACGGACGCGAGACCCATCTCGAGCTCGCTGGCGTTGTTGAACGCGACGGGCACGCTGAGCGTGGTGACGAGCGCCGTGCGCGTGCTCATGCGTGCGGCGGTGTCGGCATCGATGAGATAGCCGTGATCGATGCTGTCGAAGCCGGCCTCGGCACCGACGCGCGACCCCAGGCCCTGAGCGTGCGCGGCGATGCGCTTGCCGCGCGCGTGCGCGGCCTCGACCGCCGGGCGCAGCTCCGCGACGGAAAAGGTCGCGACGCTGCCGGTGGCGCCGTCGAGTGCCACCTTCACGAGGTCGGCGCCCGCGTCGAGCTGTGCGACGACGGCCTGACGGAGCTCCTCCGCGCTGTCGACCTGCACCGCGAACGGGATGTAGCGGCCGCGCCGGCCGATCCAGGTCCCGGCGGCCAGGATGAGGGGCGCATCGCGGCGGCCCCGCAGCTGGTCTCGGGCGCGCACATTCATCGAGCGGGCCGCACCGACATCGCGTGCCGCGAGCACGCCCGTGCGCACGAGGATCCGCGCGTTCTCGACCGCACGGGCCAGCAGGATCGCGTCGGGGTCCTGCAGCCGCGCGAGGTAGTCGGGGCCTCCCGGTCCGGTGAGGTGAGCGTGGCAGTCGATGAGGCCCGGGATGATCGTCGCGCCCGAGGCGTCGAGGATCTCGGTGTTGCGGACGTCGGGCTCGGAGTCCCGTGGCCCGAGGTACGCGATCCGGCCCGCTCTGATCAGGAGCGACACGTGGCGCTGCGCCGAGGCCGAGCGGCCGTCGGCGGATCCCGCCGCCCGGATGAGCACACCCGGGGCTGGTGGAGCTGGTGTCGTCGCCGGCGTGGCCGCCGCCGTCGCCTCGGGGGACGCCCCGGCGGGAGATGCGGCGGGGCTTGACGGCTCCTCGGCCACCCGGCACGCAACGGCGGCGGCGAGCGCGGCGGCGAGCCGGACCAGCTCGCGTCGCGTGAGTCCGGCCGCACGGACGCGCGCGTTCGGAGCCCGTGCGGTGCGTGCGAGGATAGTGTCGAGATGCCGCTCGCTCCGCAGCGCACCTGGATCCTGCCGCGCCTCGCGATCGGGGATGTGCCGGATGGTATCCCCGACCTCATCTGCCGCATCCTGCGCTCACGCGGGCTTGCCGACGCGGAGATGCCGGCCTTCATCGACGCGCGTGCGCTCGAGCCGGGCCCGCCGATGCTCGACCTCGAGCGCGCCGTCGTGCGGATCAGACATGCGCTCCGCGCCAAGGAGCGCATCGTCGTGTACGGGGACTACGACGTGGATGGGATCGCAGGTACCGCCACGCTGGTGCGGGCGTTCCGCTCGTTCGGCGTCGTCGTGGCGGCCTACATCCCGAACCGCTACGAGGAGGGCTACGGGCTGAACGCGCAGGCGCTCCGCGAGCTCGCGGCCGATGGGGCGAAGGTCGTGATCTCCGTCGACTGCGGCGTCACCGCCGTCCGGGAGGCGGAGCTCGCGAAGGAGCTCGGCCTCGACCTCATCATCACCGACCATCATCATCCGCCGCCGGTCCTGCCGGAGGCGTACGCGCTGCTGAATCCGCGCCGACCCGGCGATCCCTCCCCACACAAGGACCTCGCGGGCGCCGGTGTCGCCCTGGTGCTCGCGCGGGCGATCCTCGGAGACATCGACTTCGCGCTGCGTGAGGACGAGCTGCTGCAGCTGTGCGCCCTCGCGACAGTCGCGGACGTCGTCCCGCTGCGCGGACAGAACCGCGTGCTCACGCGGCGCGGCCTCGTCGCGCTGAACACCGCGCCGATCGCGGGGGTGCGTGCCCTGGCGGAACGCGCCGGGCTGAAGATCGGGCGCATCAACTCGTCCGACATCGGCTACGGTCTCGGCCCGCGCCTGAACGCGGCCGGCAGGCTCGCCGACGCCAGCGAGGCGCTGCGGCTCCTCCTGACCGAGGACCGGGAGGAAGCTCGCGCACTGGCCGATAGCCTCGAGGAGCGAAACACCGAGCGCCAGCGCCTCACCGCCCTGGTCATCAAGGGCGCGCGCGAGCGCGCGGCGGAGCGGCCGGATTCCTGGATGACGCTCGTCGCCGATCCGGGCTGGACCGCGGGGATCGTGGGCCTCGCGGCGTCGCGGCTGGTCGAGGATCACGGCCGCCCGGCGGCGGTCATCGCGATCGACGATGGGGAGGGGAAGGGGTCCTGCCGCTCGATCTCGTCCGTCCACATCGCGGAGGCGCTCGCGGAGTGCGCGGACATCCTGCCGAAGCACGGCGGGCACGCGATGGCCGCCGGCTTCTCCGTCGCGGCCGCGCGGGTGCCCGAGCTCGCCGAGCGCCTCGACGAGATCGTTCGCCGACGGCTCGGCGGAGTGCGACCGGTGCCGATGATCACGGTCGACGCCGAGATCCAGCCGGACCTCCTCACGCCGCGCCTCGCGATCGAGCTCGCGCAGCTCGAGCCATGCGGTGCCGGGAATCCCCGGCCGCACCTGCTGCTCAGGGACGTGAAGGTCTACGGCATCCGGCAGGTCGGTGCCGACTCGGATCACCTGCGGTGCAAGGTCACCGTCGGGCGCTTCACGTTCGACGCGATGGCGTTCCGTCGCGGCGATCGGGCAGACGACATGGTCGCCGAGGGGCGCATGGACGCGGTCGTGAGCGTCGGCACCGGCCTGCGTGGCTTCGTGGAGCTCGAGCTGCGCGACTTCGGCAGCGTCGGGACCGCCGAGCGGATGGTCGCCTAAATGGCCATCACGTCCCGGGTCGCCGGCATCGCCGACCGGTTGCGCGCGCAGCGGCGCGGCCACGCCGACGCGGACAGTGTCGCCGCGGAGCTGCGCGCGCACTACCCGGATGGGGACGTCGAGCTGACCAAGCGCGCGTACGCGTACGCCGCCGAGGCACACGAGCCACAAAGGCGCGTCTCCGGCGAGCCATATATCACGCATCCCGCGGCCGTGGCACTGCTGGTGGCACAGCTCGGGATGGACGCCGCCACGGTCGCCGCGGCGCTGCTGCATGACGTCCCGGAGGACACGCCGAGGACGATCGACGACATCCGTCGCGAATTCGGTGACGAGATCGCGCGTCTCGTGGACGGCGTCACCAAGCTCTCGCAGTTCTCCGGCACGACCGCCGCCGAACACCAGGCCGAGAACATCCGGAAGATGTTCCTCGCGATGGCGGACGATCTCCGGGTCGTGATCGTGAAGCTGTGCGACCGGCTCCACAACATGCGGACGCTCGCCGCGCTCCCGGAGGAGAAGCAGCGCCGCATCGCGCGCCAGACCGTCGAGATCTACGCGCCGCTCGCCCATCGCCTCGGTATCTGGCAGATCAAATGGGAGCTCGAGGACCTCTCGTTCAAGTACCTCGAGCCTGAGCACTACAAGGAGGTCGCCGAGCACCTCGCCTCACGGCGCCAAGTGCGCGAGCGGTACATCGAGCAGGCGATGAAGACGCTCGGGTCGGAGCTCGAGCGAGCTGGCGTCAGGGCGGAGCTGTCGGGCCGGGCGAAGCACCTGTGGTCGATCGCGCAGAAGATGCGCCGCAAGAACGTCGGGTTCGACGAGGTATACGACCTGCTCGCGATCCGCGTGATCGTGCAGGACGTCCCGTCGTGCTACGCGGCACTCGGCGTGGTGCACACCCTCTGGCCCCCGGTGCCGGGTCAGTTCGATGATTACATCGCGGTACCCAAGACCAACCTCTACCAGTCGCTGCACACCGCGGTCATGGGGCCGGACGGGCAGCCGCTCGAGATCCAGGTCCGGACCCGCGAGATGCACGCGCTCGCGGAGCATGGCATCGCGGCGCACTGGCGCTACAAGGAGGGCGGCAAGCGCGACGCCGGCTACGAGGAGAAGCTCGCGTGGGTCAGGCAGCTGATGGAATGGCAGCACGACGTCGCCGACGCGCAGGAGTTCGTCGAGTCGCTGAAGGTCGACGTCTTCCACGACCAGGTGTTCGTCTTCACGCCCAAGGGCGAGATCAAGGACCTCCCGGCCGGATCCACGCCGATCGATTTCGCGTACCGCATCCACACCGACGTCGGGCACCGCTGCATCGGCGCGAAGGTCAGTGGCCGGATCGTGCCGCTCGACCACAAGCTCCAGAACGGCGACATCGTCGAGATCATCACGAGCAAGGCCGCGCGCGGGCCGTCGCGGGACTGGCTGGCGATGGTCCGGACGCCCGGTGCGCGCGAGAAGATCCGCCAATGGTTCAAGCGGCAGCAGCGGGACGAGAACATCACGCACGGTCGGGAGCTGTTGGACAAGGAGCTTCGCCGCATCTCGCAGCGCTCGCTGCCGGACATCCCGGACGCGGAGCTCGAGCGGGTGGCCGAGCGGTTGAACCTACACGACGCGGACACGATGTTCGCCTCGCTCGGCTACGGTGCCGTCTCACCGGCGCAGGTCGTGACGCGGCTCCGCGTCCTCGACGACCACCAGCTCGAGATCCCGGACGTCGCTCCCCCGGCCCCGCCGCCGACGTCGCGCGGCGGCGTCCGCGTGAAGGGTGTCGGCGACCTCCTTGTCCGCTTCGGTGTCTGCTGCAACCCGGTGCCCGGTGACGACGTGCGGGGGTACATCACGCGCGGCCGCGGCGTCACGGTGCACCGGGTCGATTGCGCGAACGTCCGCGCGAGTGGCGAGCAGGAGCGGCTCGTCGAGGTGGAGTGGGAGCAGACGGCGGCGCAGACCTACCCCGTGGCGATCCGCATCGAGGGCTGGGACCGTGGCGGCTTCCTCCGCGACGTCGCTGGCGTGATCAGCGAGAACCAGGTGCGGCTTGTCAGCCTCTCGGCGAACTCGAATCCGGACAAGACCGCGTCGGTGAGCGCAACGCTGCAGGTCACGAGCATCGAGCAGCTGTCGCGCGTGCTCGCGACGCTCGAGGGCATTCGCGACGTCCTCAGCGTGAGCCGCGACGGCCGGTAGGTGGTCGCAGCACCGCGGTGCGGTGCCGTGACCGGCCTGAGCGACGCGATACTTTCGCGTGCGGCCACGTAGTCGGCCGGCCCGCGTGAGACACACACGCGCGAGCGTGATCGCGCGTGTCCAGGCGGAATACCAGGCCCTCGACGGGATCGTGCGGCGGCGATGGGTGAGGGCGCGCCCATTCGCTTCACGGTGAAGGACGTGCTCGCCCACGTGACCGCCTGGAAGTGGCGCGACGTCCGCCGTCTGACGGGTGGCCGGAGCCCACTGCGGCCCTACGAGGCTCCGTACGGGGGGGCAGTCCACGGGCTGAACGCCGCGATCTATGAGCGTTCTCGCCGCACCCCGGCGCGGACGATCGTCGCCGAGCATCGGGCCGCCCATCGCGCGGTGCTGCGAGCACTGCGGGCCGCTCCGGTCGAGCACTTCACTCGCCGGTGGTCGGCGATCTGGCCGGTGGACTCCGTGGGCCACCTCGCGTCGCATCGCCGCATGCACCTGGAGCCGCTCTTCAAGGAGAAGCGGAAGCGCGAGCGGGCCACATGAGATGGGCTCGCGTTCCCGCACCGATCGCGCATAGTGGATCTCATGGCCGCGTTGATCCGCCTTCAGGCTGATCCCATCATCGCGGAGCTCGCGGCCGAACGGCTTCGTCAGGAAGGTGTCCCGGCCGAGGTCGCGGGGGACAGCGATCCCTTTCCGATCTCCGGAGCGCCGATGACGTTCAGCCTGCTCGTTCCGCAGCGGGCTGAGCAGCGGGCGCGCGAGATCCTCAGCGAGCTCGCGAAGCGTTGATGGCTCGGGAAACCGCGCTCGCGGGTGAGCGGGAGGTGATCGGCTTCATCGGGCTCGGGATCATGGGCCGGCCGATGGCCCTGAACCTGGTCAAGGCCGGCCATCGGCTGATCGTCCATTCGCGGTCGCCGGGACCCGTCAACGAGTTGGTCGCCGCCGGCGCGACACGGGGCGGCGTGGTCGAGATCGCGGCGCGTTGCGATCTCGTGATCACGATGCTTCCCGACACGGTGACCGTCGAGGTCGTCGTGCGGGAGCTCGCGGGCGGTCTGCGCCGTGGCGCGCTCATCATCGACATGAGCACGATCCATCCCGACGCCGCGCGTTCGCTCGCGACGGAGCTTGCGGCGAAGGGCATCGCGTTCCTCGACGCTCCGGTGTCGGGCGGTGAGCGCGGCGCCATCGAAGGAACGCTCTCGGTGATGGTCGGCGGCGACTCCGCTGCGCTCGAGCGCGCGATGCCGGTCCTGCGCGCAATGAGCTCCCGGATCGTGCACGTCGGCGGATCGAGCGCCGGTCAGGTGACCAAGGCGGTGAACCAGCTCGTGGTGGTCGGCACGATCCAGATCGTGGCGGAGGCACTGGTGCTCGCCGCGAAGGCCGGAGTATCGCCGGCGAAGGTGCGCGAGGCGCTCCTCGGCGGCTTCGCGCAGAGCCGGATCCTCGACGCACATGGCGAGCGGATGCTGACGCGCAACTTCACGCCAGGGGCACGGCTGCGTCTCCATGTGAAGGACGCCGAGGTCCTGGGCTCCCTCTCGCGCGCGCTTGGGGTGCCGCTGCCCGCTTTCGAAGCGGCCGCCAAGCAGCTCCAGGCCGTCATCGATCGCGGCGGCATCGACCTCGATCAGTCCGCGCTCGTCACCGAGCTCGAGCGCGCTGCGGGGATCCAGCTCGGCGGGTGATCAGCG
>JACDAF010000310.1 GCA_013695575.1 Chloroflexota bacterium
GTGACGGGCATGGAGGATCGGCTTCGGAGGGCCGCCACAAGCCATCCTCGCCTCGCGAGAGCCAAGCCCCTCTACAGACATGCCCAACGAGTCATCCGACGCTCGTCGGTCCATGACTCTCTCCAACCGCAGACCACAAGGCTTGTCGACCTGCCGGGCGTGAACGTCGCCGGATATCTGCGAGCGGAGCTAGGCGTCGGCGAGGCTGCGCGGCGACTCATCCGCGGCCTGGATGCGGCTCGGGTGCCCTATACGACCTACGTGTACGAACGAACGAGAAGCCGGCAGCTACACCCGTTCAAGGCAGGCCCGGAGCATGACGGTGTTTATGACACGAACCTCGTTTGCGTCAACGCAGACGAGTTGCCCAACTTTCGAGCCGACGTCGGGACGGAGTTCTTCGACGGCCGGTACACAATCGGACTGTGGTTCTGGGAGGTCAGCCGGTTCCCAGCGTCATTAGCCACGTCGTTCGATCTTGTTGACGAGATTTGGGTCGCGAGCGACTTTATCCGTGAATCCGTGGCGTGCATGACGACGAAGCCGGTCGTGACGCTGCCACTGCCGATCGAACCGGTCGAGCCAAGCGGCCGCTCGAGATTTCAGCTCGGGCTGCCGGACACATTTCTCTTTCTCTTCTCGTTCGACTACTTGAGTGTGTTCGAGCGGAAGAACCCACTCGGGCTCATCGATGCCTTCGACAGGGCGTTCGAACCCGGAGAGGGCCCGGCGCTGATGATCAAGACGATCAACGGCGACTCCGATCCGGCGTCACGCGACCGCCTCGAGGCCCGTGCCCAGAAACGGCCGGACGTCATCGTGAGAGATGGGTACGTCGACGCCGATGAGCGAGACAGCCTGGTGGCCGCATGTGACTGCTATGTCTCCCTCCACCGCAGCGAAGGCTACGGCTTGACGATGGCAGAGGCGATGGCGGTCGGCAAGCCCGTGATCGCGACAGCCTACTCCGGCAATTTGGCCTTCATGGACGAGTCGAACAGCTATCTCGTACCATTTGATCTGGAACCGATTCCACCGGGTTGCGGCCCGTATCCTACGAGCGGCGTTTGGGCCGAGCCAGACATCGGCGCCGCAGCCGAGCTGATGCGACGGGTCTGGCGACAGCCAGACGAGGCTCTCGCGCTCGCAGCAGGGGGGCGGGCGAATCTTATTCGACGGTACTCGCCCGAGACCACAGGGGCCGAGGTGGCGGCGCGCCTCGAGACGATTCGGTCATCTCGCGTTCCGCAGCGACGCGTCCCGCCGATGCCCGGTCACGCCCTGGTGACCGGCTACTCCCATACACCGATTTCGGTCGCTCGGCGCTTCGCCCGCCGATTGCTGTGGCCCGAGCTGATCGACCAACGCCGGCGGGAGGGGCAACTCGCAGCGGCCATCGTTGGTCTAGGGCACCGACTCGATGTCACAGCGCGCGATTGCCGAACCGAAGCAAATGCTCGGTTGGCTGCATCGAACCGTCAGCAAGTTGAGGTAGAAGCACTCCGCTCTGAAATGCTTGAGCTCTATCGATCGTTTCGCAAAGACGACGACCGCAACCTGTCTCCAAGACCCTACGTCGCCGACCACGATCTCATCTATACGACCGACGAACGAGGCGAGTCCGCGATCGGGTTCGAGGCCGGAGCTCCGACGACCGAGGAGACCTATCGCGCCTTCGAAGCGATCTTTCGAGGGCCGGAGGACTTCATCCGGGAGCGGCAGCGGTTCTATATCCCTCTTCTTGCGGAGCACGCTCCCGTTCTCGACACGGGGTGCGGACGGGGGGAGCTGCTCGAGCTCTTGCGCGAAGCGGGCATCTACGCGACGGGCGTCGACATCGATCCAGCGATGGTGGATCGATGCCGAGACAAAGCGCTCGACGTCGTGCTCGGCGACTTGACGACGACCTTACAAACCACCGAGAGCGAATCGCTCGGAGCTGTGTTCGCAGCACACGTGATCGAGCATCTTCCTTCGGACGAGCTGATGTTGTTCTTCGCTCTGGCGCATCGTGTCCTCCGACCTGGCGGAGTTCTCGTGGCCGAGACCGTGAATCCGCACTCGTTCCCTGCGTTCAAGATGTTCTGGATCGATCCGACACATCAAGGGCCGATCTACCCCGAAGTCTCTGTCGCACTCTGTCGCATCAATGGCTTCACGTCCGCACGCGTGATCTTTCCTCAAGGTGTCGGTGTCCTTGAGACGGATCGGCAAGTGCAGAGCGAGTACGCAGTGGTCGCCTATCGCTGATGACCGTGAATTACGCGACCAGCCGCCGTATAGCGCAGCCACGCGTGGTCATTCACATCCGACATGACCGGAGCCAAGCCGTCAGCCGTCTCGTGAGGAGGCGCCGATGATCGCGGTCCCATTCCCCCGACGGCGTCTGATGATGGCGGTGATTCGCCTCGCTCGGCGTCTGTTCTTCAACACACCAGTTCAGCACTGGCGGGTCACGTCGGGGATCTACCGCTGGGCCTACCGTCGCGCCAGCGCGGGCGGCGATGTGACGGCTGAGGTCCACGGAGTCACGATGACCTTCCCCGCGAATGACATCACGATTTCGCCGGGCTTGCTCGGCGGCTTCTACGAGAAGCTCGAGATCGACGCGTTCGTACATCTAGCTGCCCGAAGCCGCACCATCCTCGATGTCGGCGGGAATCTCGGGCTCTACGCCTGCCTCGGTGCACGTGAGCTACCGGCAGACGGAAGGCTTGTGACCTTTGAGCCGGTGCCTGACAACCTGGCCTACCTCCGACGCAATCTCGCCCAGAACTCGGGCGGCGCTCGCGTAGTGGTTGAGGAGTCCGCGGTCGGCGCTCGAGAGGATCAGATCACCATCCATCTGTCAGCCGACAGCGTCGGGACACATTCGGCCTCGGCCGCCAACGTCGCCCGTAGTACAGGGCAGGTGACGGTGCCGATGACCACAATCGACGCCTACGTCGCGAGTCACGGCCTCCAGAGCGTCGACGTGCTGAAGGTCGACGTCGAGGGCTATGACCTCGCCGTTCTACAGGGCGCAACCGAGACGTTGCGTCTTGGGCCCAGTTTGCTCGTCGAGTATGGCGTCTCCCAGTTACGCAACTGCGGCGCAGATCCGCATGAACTGGTGCGACTGGTGTGCGACGCGTACGAACACGTACTGCTGATTGACGAGGTTCGCCAGCGGGTCCGCCGCTGTTCCCGGCACGAGCTGGAACGATTGAGCGAGCGAAGAGTGACCTACAACCTCATCTGTGTTCGGCGCGCCGAGCACCTGGTCGCGCTTGCGGCTCACGAGCCGACACGTTGCATCGCCTGACTTCCAAGGCCTCGACCGCGTGATCGCAATCCGAGCGCGGCGTCAGACAGGCGCGCCTAAACCGCTCCGTACCATCAGGGCTCGGGCCTTACGTGCTCTCGCAACGTCCGACAGTGGGGGTCGTACTACGCGCGGATAGAGCCGACGCTCGTCAGTGAGTCGCCTCGTTCGCAAGTCGAGCGATCGCCTACGACGGTGCGCGTCAGTCGTCCGCAGGCCGAGCACGGAGTTCGCGCGACAGCCGATACAGCACCCACCGCTCGTCGCGGTAGACGAACGGCAAGTCGGGCTCGAGCTGGAACCGGACGAGGTCGACGAGCAGCCAGTCGGCGCCGCAGGCGCGCGGGATCGAGAGGTCTCCGGTGCGCGCGAATTGGAGAAACGCACGGACGCGCTCGCGCGGCCGGTTGTCGATCGTGTCCGCAACGTGGGCCTTCGGGTTGAGGCAGACGCGGATCGGCGCGTACGCACCGAGGCGGTAGCTCGGCTCCGGTGCGGAGAAGACGACCGCACCCACAGGCACCTCCTCGCGCACCGCCTCGAGCAGCCCCTCGGAGAGAATGTTCGGCGGCCGGCTCTGCGACCGGCTCCAGTTCGCGAGCCCGTGGACGTAGGTCGGCAGGCGGAGAAGGCACGAGGCGAGCGCAGCGCGGCTCTCGCGTCGTGGCAGGCGGCGGAGCCCGACGATGAGCGCCGCCGCCCCTCCGGCGACCGCGACCCAGGTCGCCCAGCCCGGCCCACCGTCCTCGAGGGAGAAGCCGAAGTCACCCGGGTGGAGCAGCGCGCACTGCGGGCGTACTGGATCGTCGTCTGGCCGGAGGCAGATCGCTCCCTCCCCGCCTTCCTCGAGGAGCTCGGCTACCGCCGCACCGGTGCCGACGAAGGCGTGCTCCTCTACAGCCGGTAGAGCACCCAGCGCTCGTCGCGATGCACGACGGGGAGGTCGGGCTCGAGCTGGAACCGCTCGAGGTCGACGAGGAGCCAGGTCGCGCCGCACGCGCGCGGGATCGAAAGGTCTCCGGTGCGCACGAAGCGGAGAAACGCGCGAACGCGCTCCCGCGGCCGGTTGCCGATCGTGTCCGCGACGTGGGCCTTCGGGTTGAGGCAGACGCGGACCGGCGCGTAGGCGCCGAGGCGGTAGCTCGGTTCCGGGGCGGAGAAGACCACGGCTCCCGCCGGGACCTCGTCGCGTACGGCGGCAACGAGCCCGGCCGAGAGGATGTTCGGCGGACGTGACGGCGACGGGCTCCAGTTCGCAAGCCCGTGGACGTAGGTCGGCAGGAGCAGGAGGCACGAGGCGAAAGCGGCGCGCCGCTCGAGCGACAACCTCCCGCGAAGGCCGGCGACGAGCGCGATCGCGGCACCGGCGACCGCCGCCCACGTCGCCCAGCCCGGTCCTCCGTCCTCGAGGGTGTAGCCGAAGTCTCCCGGATGGAGGAGCTGGAACAGGATCCCGGCCCCGAGGGCCAGCGGCACGAC
>JACDAF010000337.1 GCA_013695575.1 Chloroflexota bacterium
GCCGAAGGCGGCCCGTGCGGGGAGCCGGTGCGGCGCAGAGCGATCATCGAAGCGGCTCCGGACGAGGGCGCCGGACCCGCGGCCCGGCCAGCCGGCCCCGGCGCCGTCGACACGTCCGAGGCACGCACCAGCGGCGCGTCCCCGCGCTTCACCGCGCTCCAGTTGCCGTCGTACGCGACCAGCGCCCCATCCGCGATCAGCCAGACCCCCGTCGCGAGCTTGTCGATGAAGTAGCGGTCGTGCGATACGAAGATGGTCGTCCCCTCGTACGCACCCAACACCGTCTCAAGCGCCTCACGCGCGCCGAGGTCGAGGTGGTTCGTCGGCTCGTCGAGCACGAGGAGGTTCGCGTTCCGCACTGAGAGCCGCGCGAGCGCGAGCCGCGTCCGCTCGCCGCCGGACAGGACACCGACGGTGCGGAAGACGTCCTCCCCGCGGAAGAGGAAGCGGGCGAGGATGCCGCGCGCGCTTTCCTCATCGAGGCGGCTCACCGTGCGCAACGATTCGAGCACCGACTCGTCCCCCATGAGCTCCGCCTGCGCCTGCGCGAGGAACGCCACGCGCGCGGTCGGCGCAGAGCTCACGTACCCGCCGATCGACGGAAGGTCGCCGACGAGCGTCCGCACGAGTGTCGTCTTGCCGGCGCCGTTCGCGCCGGCGACAGCGATGCGCGCGCCCCGCTCGACGCGCAGCCCGGGAGTGCGCAGGACGACGTGGTCCCGGTGTCCGACCGCCAGGGGGGTCGTCTCGATAACGACATCGCCGGCGAGGTGGGCCGCCTCGAGCCGCCAGGTGTGCTCGGCGGCCTGCTCGGGCGCCTCGACACGATCGAGTCGCGCGAGCTGCTTCGCGCGCCCCCGGGACTGCTTCGAGAGCTGATCGGCGCGGTGCTTGTCGATGAATGCCCGCTGCCGCGCGATCTCCTGCGCCTGCCGCTCGGCGACGCGGCTCTGCGCCTCCTCCCGCTCGGTGCGCTGGCGCGCGTACCGCGTGTAGCCGCCGCGGTACTCGACAACGGTGCCGTGCTCGAAGGAGAGGGTGCGCGACGTGACACGATCGAGGAACCAACGATCGTGGGAGGAGACGAGCACGGTCGGCTCTTGCTCCACGAGAAATGTTTCCAGCCACTCGAGGGCCGCGAGGTCCAGGTGGTTGGTCGGCTCGTCCAGCAGCAGGACGTCGGGATCGTCGAGGAGCAGGCGCGCCAGCCCGAGACGGGTGCGCTCGCCGCCGGACAGCGTGCGGACCTGGCGGTCCGCGAGCGGCGTGAGGCCAAGACCGCCGAGCACACGCGACACGGTCGCGTCGAAGTCGTAGCCTCCGGCGTGCTCGAAGTGGTGCTGGGCGTCGGCATACCGCTCGAGCGCCTCCTGATCCGCGTCGTGCAGGGTCGCCTCGAGCCCGCGTAGCTCCGCCTCGAGCGCGCGCAGGTGCGTCGCGGCTCCGCGCGCGTGGTCCTCGACCGAGCCGTCCACGTCAACGAGCAGCTCCTGCTCCAGGAAGCCGATGCGCGTCCCGCGTGCGACCGCGACCGTTCCCGCATCCGCCTCGTCGACGCCGGCAGCGATGCGGAGCAGGCTGGTCTTGCCGCAGCCGTTCGGGCCAACCAGCCCCGACCGATCGCCGTGCGCGAGGCGGAAGCTGACGTCGCCGAACACGAGGCGATCCGCGTATCGGCGGGCGACCGCCTGCACGGAGAGAACGCTCACTTCCCGAGCAGCTCCGCCGTGCGAGCGCGGATCCGCGCGAGGTCCGACTGCGCTACCAGGATCCGCACCGCGATGCCTTCGCCCTCGTCGATGAGCGCGATGAGCAGATGCCCCGCCGTCACGCGCCCGCCCGGACCGACGGCGCTCTTGGCGCGATCGACGATGCCCTGCATGCGAGGTGTGAGCGTCAGGGCGCGCGCCGGTGCATCACCGCGACCGATGGTCGACTCGAGGGCGGCTCGCGCCTTGTCGAGCGTCATCCCTGCCTCGGTCAGGGCTGTGGCGGCCGCCGAGGTCCCCTCGCGGACGAAGGCCGGGAGGACGTGCTCGGTCCCGATGTAGTTGTGGAACAGGCGTTGTGCCTCGGCCTGGGCGAGAGCAAGCACACGCTTCGCGTCGTCCGCGAGCCGGTCGAAGGGACCCTCCAGTGGCGCCTCGAGCGTCACATACGAGCCCGTGCGCGGCTGGGCCGGCGGCGCCACAGCCGTCTGGCGGCGACGTGGCGGGAGGCCTGGTCCGATGACGTGCCAGTGCAGGTGCGGCGTGACGCCGGGCGCTCCGGCGTTCGCCTCGATGCGGAACCCCTGCTCGTGCAGGCCGATGGACCGCGCGACCGCCTGCACCGCGCGGATCATCGCCGCGAGCAGCGCCGGGTCCGCCGCCTCGTCGGCCATCAGCGACGCGACGTGCGACTTGGGGATCACCACCGCGTGGACGACGTACTCGGGGTAGGGATGCTCGAAGGCGAGCACGAGGTCGTCCTCGTGGATGACGCGGACCTTCAGCTTGCCGCTGAGGACGTCCTCGCAGTACCAGTCCCGCTTGTTTCCCAGGGCGTCGGTGAGCGACCCGCGGGGATCCGGACCCGCGACGGCCCCACCCGTCGGCTGCTCCCGGCGGGCGAGCGCCGTGAGGACCTCGTGCCGGACCTGCTGCATCGTCGCTCCCAGCGACTGGAGGAC
>JACDAF010000351.1 GCA_013695575.1 Chloroflexota bacterium
CGTCCAGGAGCCCAAGCCGGGCGCGCCGCCGAAGCAGTGGGCCATCGGCAAGACCGGCGCGGTGCACCATGTCGCCGAGCTGCGCTGGTCGCCGACGAGGGCGTTGCTCGGCTACTCCCTCATCAACGCGCAGCCGCATCATCACTGGCTCGGGGTCATCGATCCTGGCCAGCCGCAGCTCCGCGAGCTGCACAACTCCGTGCAGCACTTCATCGACTACACGTGGGCCCCTGATGGGGAGACGATGCTGCTCCAGCTCGACGACGAGGACGCCTGGGCGATCTTCAAGCTCGACCGCGCCGGGATCACGTACCGCACCGCGCCCGGCGGCTGGCGGCCGGACTGGTGCCGGTGCGACTGACGTGCGCCTGATCCGCGCGGTTGACCTCATGCGCGCCTGCCCGATGGCCGACGCCATCGACGCCGTCGCCGCCGGCTTCGTCGCGCTGTCGGACGGTCGAGCGCACGTCCCTGTGCGCATCGGCGCGCCGATCGAGCAGGGCGGCAGCACCCATGCGATGCCGGCTACCCTCGACGGCTCGGCCTACTTCTGCGTCAAGATCGTCGCCGTCGCCCCGGGCGCGCGCACGAGAGGCGTGCCGCTCATCAATGCCACAGTGCTGCTCGGCGACGCAGTCACCGGCGTTCCGCTCGCCATCATCGAGGGCGCGTCTCTCACCGGGCTCCGCACCGGCGCCGCCGGAGGCGTCGCGGCGCGCGCGCTCGCTCCGGAGGACGCGTCGGTGCTCGCGCTGTACGGCGCGGGAGCGCAGGCGGGGACACAGCTCGATGCGGTGCTCGCGGTACGGCCCATCGCGGAGGTCCGTGTCGTCACCCGGGACCCGCACCATGCCGACGACTTCGCGGCCTGGGCGCGCGCGAGGTACCCGGAGGTCCGCGTGGTCGTCGCCGGCAGCGGCGAGGCCTTGGACGGTGCGGCGGTCGTCGTCACGGCCACGAGCAGCCCCGTCCCGGTCTTCGCCGGCGACCGCCTCGGGCCGGGCGTCCACGTGACGGCCGTAGGAGCGTTCCGTCCCGAGACCCGCGAGCTTGACGCGGCGACCATGCGTGGCGCGCGGATCGTCGTGGATCAGCGGGCCGGCGCGCTGCACGAGGCGGGGGAGCTGCAGGGCCTCGGCCCGGGCGACGTCGTCGAGATCGGCGAGGTCCTCGCGGAGACCGTTCCCGGACGGACGTCGACAGACGAGCGCACGGTTTTCAAGAGCGTCGGGAACGGCATCCAGGATCTCGTCGTCGCGTCACTCGCGTACGAGCGTGCGCTCGCGTTGGGACTCGGCGAGGAGATCCACTGGCCGTAGCGCTTCGCGCTCGAGAGACGCTCGAAGCCCGCGCCGCCGGTGACCCGGACCCTCACGAGGCCGGGACGCTGAACCAGACGCGCGTCAGTCCGTCCCGCGACTCGGCGCCGACGCTGCCACCGCCGAGCTCGACGAGCCGCTTCACGATCGCGAGCCCGATGCCGGCGCCGCCGCGCGCGCGGTCGCGCGATTTCTCGACCCGGTAGAAGCGCTCGAAGACGTGCGGCAGATCGGCCGCCGGGATCCCCTCGCCGCTGTTCGTCACGCTCACCAGGACGTCCGCAGGGCCGCGCGCCGCCGCGATCGTGACGCGCCCGCCCTCGGGCGCGTACCGCACCGCGTTCTGCAGGAGGTTCGCCAGCACCTGCGAGAGATGGTCCGGGTTCGCACGTGCCCGCAGCCCGGCACGGACCTCGCAGGTGACCGAGATGCCGCGCCGCTCGAAGCCCGGCCGCGCAAGATCGACCGCCGCCACGACGGCCGCGGCGAGGTCAAGGTCGATGAGGGCCGGCGGCCCGCTCGCGAGATCGCCCTCTGCGAGCGAGTCGAGCGAGCGGGCAAGGCGGACGAGTCGGTCGGCCTCCTCGTGGAGCGACTCGAAGGTCTCGTACGTGGGCGGGACGACGCCGTCGCGCAGCGCCTCGAGGTAGCCCTGCAGGTTCGTGAGCGGCGTCCGGAGCTCGTGCGCCGCGTTCGCGATGAACTCGCG
>JACDAF010000375.1 GCA_013695575.1 Chloroflexota bacterium
CACCTCGATGGGCAGGGGGTCGCGATTCTCCGGAGGCCGGTGGCGGACCACGTTCGTGATGAAGACCTTCGTACGGTCGAGACCGATGCCGGCGAGGAGCTGGTCGAGGAGCTGGCCGGCGGCGCCCACGAACGGGCGTCCCTGCAAGTCTTCGTTGTAGCCCGGGGCCTCGCCGAGGAACAGGATCCCGGCCTCGCCGCTCCCCTCCCCGGGGACCGCCTGGCGCGCACCCTTGTGGAGCGGGCACCGCTCGCACGCGCGGATCTCCGCCGCGAGGACCTCGAGCGCTTCTGTCATCCGCTGATTATCGTGTCAAGGCTTTTCGCCGGGCGAGGTACACCACGTCGGTGTACGGGCGGCGACGCATTTCCACCACGTCCACGGCGAAGCCGGCCCGCTCGAACATCGCGAGGGCGTCGTCGCGAGTCGGGAAGAAGAACCGCGACCGACCGCCGCGCGTGAAACCGAGGCCCACCGTCACGAGCTCCTGGGCATACGTGAGGGCGAACCGGGGCGACAGTGCACGCTCCTGCGCCTTCACGATGAGCGGCCGGCCCTCCAGCAAGGCCGCTGCGGCGTTGCGTAGGACCCGCTCCTGGTCCTCGAATGGCAGGAGGTAGAGCAGGTCGACGATCGTGACGGCGTCGCACCGCGGCGGAGGCGTCGCGATCGCGTCGCTGACCTCGAAACGAAGCTCCGGGCGGCCCTGCACGGTTGCGCGCGCGATGCCGATCTTCCGTTCGTCCACGTCCATGCCGAGGACGCGTCGGCTGGCCGAGGCCTCCGCGAGGACGTTCGCGAAGAGTCCGTGCCCGCACCCGAGGTCCACGATGAAGCCATGGCGCGGCACGTAGCGTTCGACGAACGCGAGGTCCGAGAGGAATGCGCGGCCGTGGACGAAGAGGCGCGCGACGAGCGGCGCCCTCCGGTAGTGGTGCACGGCCCGGTTCAGCGCCCCGCTCACGGTGGAGCCGGGCATCAGCTGACCCTCCACGCGACGGCATCGCGGCCCAGGGCGGCGCGCAGCAGCGGATCCGTGAGCAGCGCGAGATCCACCTCCCGACGATCGGTGAGGCCATCAGCCTCGCGGAGCTCGGCATCGGGGTATCCAGGGTGCGCGCCGATCTCCCCGACACCGCTTTGCGCGGTGAGGAGCACCACCGCACCAGCGCCGCTCGGCCGCCACGAGGAGAGATCGACGTACCAGGTGTTCCCGGGAATGCCGCGGTAGAAGCGCTCTGACCACGCCGCCGCCAGACGCAGCGCCGCTGGCTTGCTGCCGCGCCAGGGCGCCGCCGGAAGCGGGCGGCGGATCCAGCGGACCCGCTCCTCGCGCGCGACCGCGGCGACCACGCGCGCGATCTGCGGCAGCGCGTGGATGTGCCGGTGCGAGTCCCAGGCGAGGGGCTCGATCCCCCACGATCGCGCGCGCGTCACCTGCGCGCGGAGCTCGCCGGCGACCTCACGAGCGCTGATGCGCACCATCGCGATGCGTGCCAGGAGCTCGCGCAGCGGCACGAACGCTCCGTCCGGCCCGACGAGGCTCCGGACGTGCGCCGGATCGGACGCTGGCGCACCACCCACCAGGTCGAAGTGCAGCCCCACCTCGAGCCCCGGCTCGGACCGCGCCGACGCCGCCCCCGCCTCGCTCGAGGGATAGGTCACGAGGAGCGAGGTCGAGCGCGCGATGCCGCGGCGGTATGCCGTGAGGATGCCGTCGGTCACGCCGGTGCTCAGCCCGAGGTCGTCCGCGGTCACGACGACGGCCGCCGGCGCCCCTGATGCCACTACTGGTAGCGCCGGCGGCGGGCATTCGCCCGGATCCGGAACAGATCGGCGAGCATCCGGGGCGCATCGCTGAGCAGGTCGATGCTGGATTCTCCGTCCTGGGCGAGGGTGAACGGGATCTCCGCCACCCGATAGCCGGCCAGCCTGGCGAGATACAGGACCTCCGCGTCGAAGGCGAAGCCATCCAGACGTTGCCGCGAGAACAGGTCGTGGGCCGCCTCGGCCGTGTAGGCCTTCCCGCCGCACTGCGTGTCGTTCACGCCGGTCGGGACCAGGGTGCGCACGATGGAGCGGTACCCGGTACCCATGAGGCGTCTGCTCGCAGGCCGACGCACGCGGGAGCCCTCGACGTAGCGGGAGGCGATCGCGATGTCCGCACCGCCCCCGATCGCCCGAAGGAAATCGTCGAGGATATCTACGGGAATCGTCAGATCGGCGTCGAGGAACGCGACCGGATCACCGGCCGCGTGCAGGACGCCCGCACGCACCGCCGCACCCTTCCCGCGGTGTGGCAGCGGCAGGTAGCGAAATTCGACGCCGGTCTTGGCGAGCTCGGCGGCGGCCTCGCCGAACGCGAGCGACGAGCCGTCGGTCGAACCGTCGTCGGCGACGATGATCTCTGCGGGAATGCCACGCCCACACAAGAACTCGGCGCACCGGGCGAGGCTCGCCGGGAGCCGGCGAGCCTCGTTGTACGCGGGTAG
Source organism: Chloroflexota bacterium (assembly GCA_013695575.1). Taxonomy (GTDB): domain Bacteria; phylum Chloroflexota; class Limnocylindria; order P2-11E; family P2-11E; genus JACDAF01. Next base: position 2,493 of record JACDAF010000375.1, read on the forward strand.
GACCAAGGAGAGCACCTAGGCGCGAGCGCTGCGTGGCTTGAGCAGGACGCTAGCCCCGTGGCGGCCCGGTCCTG
>JACDAF010000376.1 GCA_013695575.1 Chloroflexota bacterium
GGCCTCTGGTGACATACTCTCGTCGTCATGGCGACCGTCACATTCGACCGCGTCTCGAAGCGATTCGGCGATGTCGTCGCGGTCAACGAGCTGACCTTCGAGGTCCACGACGGCGAGTTCCTGGTGCTCGTCGGACCGTCCGGCTGCGGGAAGACCACCGCCCTGCGCATGGTCGCCGGGCTCGAGGAGCAGACCAGCGGCGACATCCGCATCGGCGAACGCGTCGTGAACGACGTCCCGCCGAAGGATCGGGACATCGCGATGGTGTTCCAGAACTACGCCCTCTACCCGCACATGAGCGTCTATGACAACCTCGCGTTCGGGCTGAAGCTGCGCGGCACGCCGAAGGCCGAGATCGACCGACGCGTTGGGGAGGTGGGTGAGGTCCTCGGCATCAGGCACCTCCTGCAGCGCAAGCCGAAGGAGCTCTCCGGTGGGCAGCGCCAGCGCGTGGCCGTCGGCCGCGCGATCGCGCGCGAGCCGAAGGTCTTCCTGATGGATGAGCCGCTCTCGAACCTCGATGCCGCGCTACGGGTCCAGACCCGCGCCGAGCTGCAGAAGCTGCATCAGCGCATCCGCACGACAACGGTCTACGTCACCCACGACCAGGTCGAGGCGATGACGATGGGCGATCGCATCGCCGTCATGAAGGACGGTCTCCTTCAGCAGCTCGACTCGCCGCAGGCGCTGCACGAGCGACCGGCGAATCTCTTCGTCGCCGGGTTCATCGGCTCGCCCGCGATGAACTTCTTCCCCGGGAAGCTCGTGCAGGACAACGGCACCACGTACGCGGAAGCCGCGTTCTTCCGCGCCCCTCTCGCTGCGTCCGCCGCGCGCGCGACGGGACGGGACGTGATCGTGGGCGTACGTCCTGAGGACATCGACGATCTTTCCACCCACGGCTCCGCCGGGAGCGCTGGCCACCTGCCGGTCGAGGCGAACGTCGAGGTGGTCGAGTTCCTCGGCAACGAGTTCCAGCTTCACCTGCGGGCCGCGGGGGATTCCCCGTTCGTCGCGCGCGTCTCGACGGACACGCAGACGCAGCCCGGAGCGCCGATCCGTCTCGGGTTCGACACGCGCAAGCTGCACGTGTTCGATCGCGCGACCGAGGAAGCCCTGCAGTGACGCTCCGAGGATCCCTCTCGTCGTTTCCTCTGGAGACGATCGTCCAGCTCATCGCGGCCACGGCGAAGACCGGACAGCTCGAGATCCGCAGCGGCGGCGAATCCGGCACGCTCGGCTTCGCGGACGGCCGCCTCGTCTCGGCGCTGAGCGGCGACGATACGAGCGATCCCGCGCTCGGCGCCGTGTTCGCGCTGGCGGATGGCGAGTTCGAATTCGTGCCGTGGGGAGACCCGCCGGGCGCGAACCTCACCGGTGACCTCAACCAGCTGCTCGACCGCGCCGTCGTCCAACGCGATCGGATCGTCGCGGATCGCGAGCTGATCCCCGACGATCGGATGGGCTTCGCGCTTTCGGACCGTGCCGCGGCCAATGGCGAGGTGCGCCTCTCTGCCGAGCAGTGGCGCATCCTCCTTGCCGTCAATGGCGAGCGGGATCTCCGCGCGATCGCCGAGCAGATCCAGCTCGGCAAGCTCGTCACCCTCGCCGTGCTCGCCGATCTCGTGCGGTCGGGCATCGTCTCAGCGACTCCCCCGCCACCGGAGCCGCAGGCCGAGCGCGCCGCGCCTCCGGCTACCGACCTCGACGAGCAGCCCGCCGCGCAGGCGCCGGCCGACGAGCGAGCCGCGCCGTCGCTGTCAGTGGAGCCGCCGGACGCGGACATCGACGCTCGCCCTGTCCCGCCGGCCCTCCCGTTGCCCGGCTCTGTCGTCCCCGCTGAGAGCCCTCCCCAGCCTGTGGACGTGGCCGCCGGGGGGCCGAGGAAGCGCGGGCTGTTCTCCGGTCTGTTCAAGCGGGACGAGGAGGCACCGCACGAGACGGCGAACTTGGCCCTGGGCCACCCGGGCCAAAAGGGCGGCACCCGTGTCGTGCAGCTCGCGGCGCTCGCGAACGGGCTTCTCGATGAGTTCAAGAACGGCGAGAACGGGACCGGGGGCCTCGATGACCGGATCGCTGA
>JACDAF010000382.1 GCA_013695575.1 Chloroflexota bacterium
TCAAGGTGGAGCTTCCGGGCATGGGGGACGAGACGCGCGAGTGGGCGCCGCCGCACATCAACGGTGTCTCGGCGTACTTCCTCTCCATCAATCGGAACAAGCGGAGCATCACGGTCGACCTGAAAGCACCCGACGGCAAACGGGTCCTCGAGCGGCTCATCGAGGGCGCCGATGTGGTGGTGGAGAACTTCAGTCCGGGAACGCTCGAGCGTCTCGGATTCCCGCCCGATCGTGTCCGCACACTCAACCGGCGGGCGATCCTGTGCCGCATCTCGGGCTTCGGCCAGGACGGGCCGGGGCGGGCTTGGCCGGCCTACGACCTCATCGTTCAGGGGATGGGCGGGATCATGAGCCTCACCGGGCCGAAGGGCGGGGCGCCGGTCATGGTCGGCGTCCCCGAGGCCGACATGGTCGCGGGGATGTTCGCGGCGTTCGCGGTGGTCGCGGCGCTGCACGCACGCGAGCGGACCGGTGAGGGCCAGCTGATCGACGCGACCATGATCGGCGGCCAGGTCGCGCTCCTGTCGCGACAGGCGGCGCGCTACTTCGCCGATGGGACCGTACCCGCGCCGGAGGGCAACGAGCACGCGTCCATCGTCCCGTACCAGACTTTCCGCGCCTCGGACGGGTTCGTGAACGTGTGCTGCGGCAACAATGCCTTGTTCGAGCGCGCGTGCCGGGCACTCGACCTCGAGGAGCTGATCGAGGATGCCCGCTACGCCGACAACACGAAGCGGGTGCGCCACCGTGACTCTCTCGTCCCGCGCCTGGAGCGTCGCATCGCAGAGCTCACGAAGGACGAGGTCGTGAAGCGTCTGCGCGAGGCGAACGTCCCGGTCGGGCCGATCAGTACCCTTGCGGAGGTGTTCACCGACCCGACGGTCCGCCATCTTGGGCTCATCGCCGAGGTCGACCACGCTGATGCGGGCCGGGTGCGCGCACCGGGGATCCCGGTGCGCATGGACGGCACACCACCGTCGGTCCGCCGCGCCCCACCGTTGCTCGGTGAGCACACCGACGAGGTGCTCCGGGAGAGCGGATTCAGCGATGGGGAGATCGCCGGGTTGCGGCGTGACGGTGCCATATAGGGATGGCCCTGCAAGAGTCCACACTGGCGGCGCGACAGGGGTCGCCGTTTGACGAGGTGTCGTGATGGATGTCGATCGGATCGTGCCGGGCATCATCGGCGCGGTCGTCGGTGTCCTCGGCTGGCTGCTGGTCGGCGTGTACATGCAGCGCCGCCAATTCGGGCGTCAGGCGAAGAATGCCGGCCGCGCCTTGTACTTCGAGCTGCTGCTCAATCGCATGAATGTCGTTCTGGCACGTGACTACGGCAGCTTCCTCCCCCTCGGCCGGTCGGCGTTTGACCGCCTCCTGCCCGAGCTTGCGACCTCGCTGCCCGCGGCGTCGCTGCTGACGGTGGTCGGTGCGTACACCGGTCATGCGGGGTACCAGCAGGCCGCGACCGAGCACGAAGCGCCGGTGGAGCTCCGCCGCCGCAGCCTCGACGCGATCGAGGGTGCCCACCGCGCCGCTCTGGACGCCCTGCGCCCGCAGCTGTTCTCGGCGCGGGAGGCCGCGGCGCTCGCGCGCCTTGGCGGCCCGTACAGCATCGGCATGCCGGCGCCGGACGCGCCGCCGGCGGGCAGGACGGCGGCCCGCACATGACCGAGAGCAACCCGGACCCCGCGGCCGTCATCGGCCGGTTCCTGGAAGCGATGAACGCCCTCGACTACGACGGTATCGAGGCGATCCTGGCCGAGGATCATGTCAGCGAGTACCCGCAATCCGGCGAGATCATCCGGGGACGCTCGAACTTTCGCGCGATCCTCGAGAACTACCCGGGTGGGCTCCCGAAGGGCGGGGTCGACCGCGTCGTCACTCGGATCATCGGCAGCGACGACTGGGCGATGACGCCGACGTTCACGCTCGTCCGCCTGACGGGGTCGGGCAGCCTCCGCACCGCGATCATCAGGTCGCGGTATCCCGACGGCTCGACATGGTGGGTGATCAATCTCATGGAGATCCGCGAGGGCAGGATCGCCAAGGCCACGGTGTACTTCGCCCCGATGTTCGAAGCGCCAGCCTGGCGCGCGCAGTGGGTGGAACGCCGGACCTGATCCCTTATCCCCGCCGGTGGATGCGACACGAGGGCGACGGACATCACCGGTTCCGTGCTACGGTCGCGCGCCGTGGCGAACACGATCCTGGTCGTCGGATCGCTCGCGTACGACGATGTCCAGACCCCGTTCGAGCGTCGGCGCAACGTGCTCGGCGGCGCGGCATGCTACTTCGCGTTCGCGGCGTCGCTCTACGGACCCGTCCGTCTGGTCGGCGTCATCGGCGATGACTTCGAGCAGAGCGATGTCGAACGCCTGACGCGAAAGGGCGTTGACGTGTCCGGGATCGAGCGGCGGCCCGGCCGCTCCTTCCACTGGTCGGGTCGCTACGACTACGAGCTGGGTGCGGCCGAGACGCTCGCGACCGACCTCGGCGTCTTCGCGACCTGGAGGCCGGAGATCCCCGCCGCGTTCACGGACAGCGACCTCGTGTTCCTGGCAAACATCCATCCGGAGATCCAGCTCGAGGTGCTCGAGCAGGTCCGCGGGCCGAAGCTCGTCGCGCTGGACTCGATGAACTTGTGGATCGATACGCAACGCGAGGCACTGTCGAAGGTGATGTCGCGGGTCGATGTCGTGAGCCTGAATGAAGGAGAGGTGCGCCAGTTCGGCCGGACTTTCAGCGTCCTCCGCGGGGCGCGCGAGATCCTCGCGCTCGGGCCGCGAGCCCTGATCGTCAAGCGCGGCGAGTACGGCGCCGTGCTGTTCACGAAGACGGGATCATTCTGGGCACCGGCCTTCCCGCTCGAGAAGATCCAGGATCCGACCGGGGCGGGGGATGCGTTCGCCGGCGGCCTGATGGGATACCTCGCCAGGTGCGAGACCCCGGACGACGCCCACCTCCGCCGCGCCGTGATCCACGGCATCGTCTGCGCGTCGTTCGCGGTGGAGAGATTCAGCGTCGAGGGTATCGAACAGCTCACCCGTGATGGGGCGGCCGAGCGCTACCGTGCGCTTCGCGAGATCGTCACGATCGGTGCGGAGACCGTGACGCAGGTCGACCCGTTCGCAGCGGTCATCCGCTGAGCGGAACCGGCGCCGCCCGCGCCTTGTAGGTAGTCATGACACCGCTGTGCGCTGCCCTGACCGTCCTGCCACTTCGCCTTGCGGCTACGTGGTAGTCGGTGCAGGACGCGCGTGAAGACTGGCAGGCCCCCCGCGCGGAGGATGACGCGCTCGTGGCACGTGCGAGGCAGGGAGACGGCGACGCGTATGGAGAGCTGGTGATCCGCTATCAGGCCATCGCCGCCCGGACGGCGTTCCTCATCACGGGGAGCCAGGCCGAGGCGGAGGAGGCCGCCCAGGACGCGTTCGTCAAGGCCTTCCACGCGCTCGGACGCTTCCGCGACGGCGCGCCGTTCCGCCCGTGGCTCCTGCGGATCGTCGCGAACGAGGCCATCAACCGGCGCAAGGCGGCGGCGCGCCGACCGACGGTCGAGCTGACGGACGCGCTGGACCGCCCGAGCGACGAGGGCGTCGATTCGCCGGAGGCCGCCGCGATCGCGTCCGAGCGGCGGGCGCAGGTCTGGGGAGCGCTCGCGCGACTTCGCGATGAGGATCGTCTCGTGATCTCGTACCGGTATGTCCTCGATCTCTCCGAGGCAGAGATGGGCGAGGCGCTCGGTGTGGCGCGCGGTACGGTGAAATCACGACTCTCACGGGCCATGGCGCGCCTCCGTGAGGTCATCCGTGAGTGACCCCCTCTCCGACGCCGAGCTGGAGGCCACGCTCCGGGACATCGGGCGCCACCTCGTGACACCCGTCACGCCGAATCTCGCGGCGGGGGTGCGTGCCCGCCTGGCCGGGCGGCGCGAGCCGCGGCGCCCGTGGATGTTCGCGCTCGCGCCTGCCCTGCTGACGGTCGTCGTCCTTGTGGGTGGCGCGACCGCGGCGGAGCTCGTCCGCCTCCGCGGCGTCGACGTGTTCCGCGTCCCCGCTGTCAGCGCGCCGCCGCGCCAGGCACTGGACCTCGGCGAGCGGGTGACCCTCGCGATCGCGGGCACGCTCATGCAGCCGCAGCCGCTCCGTACCTCAGGCGACCCGGTGTTCGGGACACCCGACGATGTCTACGCCCGCCGGCAGGGGAACGCCCAGGTGTCGTTCGTGTACGCGCCCCGGCCCGGCCTCCCTCCAGGACCGACGGGTCACGGCGCGCTGGTCACGCAGCTCCGTGGCAGCCTCGATCGGTCGCTCATCGGAAAGGGCGTCGGCCCCGGCGCGAGGGTCGAGAGCGTGCTGGTCGGCGACGCGCCGGGCATCTGGATCGAGGGCGAGGCGCATTTCTTCTTCTACCGCGACTCCGCCGGGAACATCCTGCAGGAGACGCTGCGGCTTGCCGGCAACACGCTCCTGTGGCAGCGCGACGGCGTGCTCTTGCGACTCGAGGCCCAGGTCGACCGTCAGCGAGCGCTCGAGATCGCGTCCTCCTTCCGATAGCGCTAGCCTCCCCGCCATGGCGGTCACGATCCGGCTCTACGGCGCGTATGGCGACTTCGCCGGCGGCGTCCGCTCCGTCGCGGTCGACGCGCCGACGCTGCGTACCGCGCTCGATGCGCTGGTTGCGCTGCACCCCGCGCTCCGCGAGCGGCTCCGCGACGAGCACGGGCGACTGCGCGACCACCTGGGCGTCTACGTCAACAAGAACGAGATGCGGTTCCTTGGCGGCGAAGCCACTCGCGTGGAGGATGGCGACGTGATCCATCTCATCCCAGCGGTATCGGGAGGTAGGTGACATGGCGAGGTCGGTCGCGCTCTTGATCGGAACAAGGAAGGGGCTGTTCGTCTTGCGCTCCGGTGCCGCCCGTTCGCGCTGGCGGACCGAGGGTCCGCACTTCGCGGGCGAGCCCGTGTATCACGCCTCCTATGACCCGCGCGACGGCGCGAGCATCTACGTCGCCGTGAATCAGTCCTGGGGCGGACCGCGTATCGAGGTGAGCCGTGATCTCGGGAAGACCTGGAGCACGGCGGCGAATCCGGCGTTCCCGAAGGGCGCCGTGGCCGACGAGGATGGAGACCCGACGTTCCAGCAGACCTGGCACATCGAGCCGGGCCATGCCTCGACGCCGAAGGTCGTCTGGGCCGGCGTCGCCCCGGCTGCGCTGTTCCGCAGCGACGACCGCGGCATGACCTGGACGCTCGTGAAGGGTCTCACCGATCACCCGACCCGCAAAGTCTGGAACCCGGGCGGCGCCGGCAGCATCAACCTGCATTCGATCGCGGTGGACGCCGGCGACCCGAAGCGCGTGGCGATCGGTATCAGCTCGGGTGGCGTGTACGAGACCCGCGACGGCGGAACGACGTGGACGCCGCGCAACGCGGGCCTCACCTCTTCCTACATGCCGGACAAGGAGGCCGAGGCCGGCCAATGCATCCACCACCTCGTCGCGCATCCCACCGCCGCGAACGTCCGCT
>JACDAF010000014.1 GCA_013695575.1 Chloroflexota bacterium
GGCTGGAACGTGCTCATCGCACGTACGGCACCGCGATTCGCCTGGTACAGATCCTCGTTCAGGTCGTCGAACTGGGCGAAGGTGGCACGCTCGCGCGTGAAGAGCTGCACGATGGACATCCCCGACAGCGTCTCGTTGAGGTACGCGTTGACCCGGGCGAGCCGGATCCGGATCGCTCGGAAGGAGTCGCGCATCATCCCGCGGAAGAACGCGGTGATCCCGACGAGGACCGGGATGACCAGGAAGGTGAGAAGCGCGAGCCGCGCATCGAGGAGGAGCATCACGACCATGACGGCCGCGAGGGTGAAGAGGTCGCCGAAGATGGACACCACGCCCCGACTGACCATCTCCGTCAGCGCGTCGATGTCGTTCGTGATCCGCGTCATGAGACGGCCCACCGGGTTACGGTCGAAGAAGCCGAGCGACAGGTACTGCAGGTGCCGGAACAGCTGCAGGCGCAGGTCGTACATCGCGCGTTGGCCGATGCTCGTCGTGAGCACGTTCTGCCAGAACCGGAACCCCGACGCGGCCGCGAGGACGGCGACGAACGCGGCACCGAGCATCGCCAGCCGCGCGAATCCCTCGGCCTGCGTGATCGCCCCGCTCACCGCGGGGGAGATGGCGGTGTCGATGATGAACTTCGCGATGACCGGCGGGAGGATCTGCGTCGCCGACATCAGGAACAGCAGGACGACGGCGAGCGCGACCTGACGACCATACGGCTTCAGGTAGGAGACGAGCCTGCGCGTGAGCGTGGCGTCGTAGGCCTTGCCGAGGATCTCGTCATCGTGAACGAAGCCGCCGCTCCCGCCGCCACCGCCGTGACCGTGTCCCACGGTCAGTCCTGCAATCCCAAGCGCTCGCTTGGCAACCGCGGTGCGGCCGGGCTCGGCTCGTCCCTTTGCTCTGCGCGGAGACGCTTCTCGTGCTGGTCGCGCTCCTCGTCGACCTCGAGCTCCTCCTCGAGGAGCTGACGCCGGTACATCTGGGCGTAGCGGCCCTTCGATCGGAGCAGCTCCGCATGCGGGCCACGCTCGACGATGCGCCCACCCTCGAGCACCAGGATCTCGTCAGCGTCCTTGACCGTCGAGATCCGGTGCGCGACGACGATGCTGGTGCGCTCGCGCATCACGCCACGAAGGCGGCGAAGGATCTCGGCTTCCGTGTAGGTGTCCACCGCGGACAGCGCGTCGTCGAGGATCAGGATCCGCGGGTCCTTCGCCACGGCGCGCGCGATCGCGGTCCGCTGCTTCTGGCCACCCGACAGTGTCACGCCGCGCTCGCCGACCATCGTGTCGAAGCGCGCGGGGAAGTCTTCCACGTCCTTGTTCAGCTGCGACACGTCGCCCGCCCACTGCAGCTGCGTGTCCGTCAGCACCTCCGCCGCGCCGAAGCCGACGTTCTCACGGAGCGGGACCGAGAAGAGGAAGGTCTCCTGGGGCACGTATCCCACCGCGCGTCGGAGCTTCTCGAGCGGGTAGCGCTTGACATCGACGCCATCGATGAGGACATCGCCCTGCTGGGGGTCGAAGAGCCTCGGGATGAGGTTGACGATGGTCGACTTCCCGGACCCTGTGGCGCCCACGATCGCGAGCGAGCCACCCGCGGGGACCTTGAACGAGACGTCGCGGAGGATGATGCTCTGCCCGTAGGCGAACGACACGCCCCGGAGCTCCACCTCGCCCCGGATCGCGGCGTCGACGGGATCCACGGGTTCGGTGATCGATGCGCGCGCGTTGAAGATCTCCTGCAGCCGCAGGAGCGAGGCCCAGCCCTGCTGGAAGATGTTGGTGATCTCGCCGAACGCGATCATCGGCCAGGAGATGAGGTTCTGGTACGCGATGAATTGGATCAGCTGACCGATCGTGAGCTGACCTTCGATCGCGTCGCGCCCGCCGACGTACAGCGTCGCCAGGACCGCGATGCCCATGATGAACGCCATCGCCGGCCAGATGAGACCGTTCAGCCTCGCGAGGTCGACGGCACGGCGCACGTACTCCTCGTTCACTTCCGCGAACGAGGCGATCTCCGGCTCCTCCTGGGAGAAGGCCTTCACCACGCGGATGCCGGAGAAGTTCTCCTGCGCCTTCGTGGACATCTCGCCGAACTGGGACTGCAGCTGCTGGAACTTGTGATGAACCCTGCGACCGACGATCCAAAAGGTGCCGGACGCGACCGGCATCAGCAGCAGCGTGAGGATCGTGAGCTTCAGGCTTACTCCGACCATCGACACGACGGTGAAAAGCAAGAGCATCGTGGTGCTCGCGCTCATGACGATGCCGAACCCGTACATCTGCCGGACCGCGGTGAGGTCGTTGGTCAGCCGCGCCATGAGGTCGCCGATTCGCTGATGCTGGAAGTAGCCAAGATGCATCGTCTGCAGATGCGCGAGCAGGTCGTTGCGCATCTCGTACTCGATCCGGCGTGAGGCGTTGATGATCTGGTAGCGCGAGAAGCCGCGCACGGCCGCCTCCGCGGCCGCGAACGTCACGCTGCCGAGCGCCAGGGCGATGACGACGCCGAGCTCCGTCCCCACGTTCAAGGCGTCGACGATCTGCCCGATGAACCTCGGAGGTACGACGGCGAGGACCGCTCCGACGGTCATGCCGAGGGCGCCGAGGACGAGGCGGGTCGCGTGGCGCCTGAGATAGAGGGAGAACGTGCGGCGAGGTGAAGACCTCACGTAGGGACGAGTCTAACGGCCAGGTACCGCTAGCTCCGGCACACTCGAGGCTCAGGCCGGCGCCGCTTGCAACCCCTTCCGCACGCGGCGGCTCCCGAACCAGGTCGCGGCGACGATCACCGCGAACCCGAGGAAGACTGGCGCGACGCCCCACACGTCCGCGATGGGACCGACGATCACCAGCGGCAGGAAGCTGAATACCGAGACGAGCACGTTCAAGACACCGAAGATGCGCCCTCGGATCTCGTCGTGCAGCTGGAGCTGGATGAGCGTCATGGCCGGGACCGTGATGAATGCGTACGCGATGCCGAACGCGAAGGCGATCACGGCGACCACGATGACGAAGAACGGGAACGCTCCACCGAGCTCCGCCGACGTCGCCGCGCGGCGGAACAGGTTCGCGACGGGGCGCGCGCCTGCGAGACCGACGAGGGCCAGCGCGCAGAGCCCGAGGCCGAGCCCGATCGCGTGCGGATGGCCGATCCGCTTGCGGACCAGCGTCAGGAGACCGATCCCCGCGATGACGCCCAAGCCCGCCGGCGCGACGATGATGATCACGTTCCGCTCGTCGGTGCCGAGGACCTCACGCACGAAGCCTGGCGCGAGCGCACCGGCGACCGCGACCAGGGTGTAGGTGAGCGCGACGTACACGAGCGACCAGGCGACGACCGGTGACCGCCGCAGGTACCGAAACGCCTCGCCTATGCCGGCTCGCGTCTGTGCGACGGCGGCGCCGGCGATCTCCACGCCGAGATGTGCGCTCGGACGAGGGGTGGCGGGCAGGATCAGGCAGAGGAGCGCGGAGAGGCCGAACATCGCGGCCGTGAGGACGAAGAGCGCCTCGTAGCCCGCGAGACGGATCACGACCGGCGCGAGCAGGATGAACCCGAAGAGGAACGCGCCGTTGAACGTGAAGGTGAAAAGCGAGTTCGCGAGCATGAGGTCAGCCTTCCGCACGATCGTCGGCAGGGTGGCGGATTCTGCGGGCACGAAGAACGTCGTGATCGCCGCGATCAGGAAGTTCACGATGTACGCCGTGGCGATGGTCTCGCCCGCGATCAGGAGCGGCACGACCGCCACGGCGCGCAGGACGTTCGTGATGACGAGCACCTTCTTACGGTCGCTACGGTCGACCACGACGCCGGCGATGATGCCGAAGAGCACCGCGGGAACGATCGCGAAAAGGATCAGAAAGGACGACGACGTGTTCGACTTCGTAAGCTCGGCCACGAGCACGATGAGCGCGAACGTGATCGCGTTCGCGGCGACCTGCGAGAGGATCTGCGCCCCCCAGATCGCGAGGAACGCGGGATTCGTGAGCAGGCCGCGCTCTACGGCGCGTTCGGGTAGCTGCGCCATGCCTCTCAGTCGACCGGGGCGAGCGGCCCGCGCTTCACGAACCGCTTGATGTCGCGCTCGACATCGGCACGGCCGATGAGCACCCGGTGACCGCACGTTCCGCAGCGGAGGCCGATGTCCGCACCGAGGCGGACGATGCTCCAGGTATCGCCGCCGCAGGGATGCGGCTTGCGCAGCACGACAACATCATCCAGGTAGAGCGGGACCGGAGGACGCGCTTTCATGCGCGACGAGTCTATGGTCACCGCAGCGGCGGCAGGTCGAGCGAGGGCTCCTTTGAGACCTTGAAGCGCGTGCTCCGGTAGATGAGCTCGAACTGGCCGACGATGCCGCCCGTGCGAGTGATGGCGACGTACAGGACATCAGACGACCCGATCGCATGAACGGCCCAGGGGCCGCCCAGTCGGTTTCCGTCGAGGGCGATCCCGCCCGCAGGTCCGGGTGCGAACCAGCTACGAGGGCCGACGCGGCGGTCGTTGATGGCGATCGCCTCGGCACCGGCGTTGCGCAGCTCGTTCACGAGATCCGACATGGCCTTCTCGTCGAAGGGGCCGTCCAACATCACTGAGATCCCCGGCCCCGCCACGGCGTCCTGAGCCGCGAACACGCGGATCTGGGCGAGCTGGCGCTCCCCTTCGGTGAGCGAGAAGAGGCCCGTGGAGACCGACGCTCCCGCGGCCGCCACGCGCAATCGCAGGTCGAAGATCTCGTCGCGGAGCGCGCTGTTCTTGTCGGCAAGCGTCGCGATCAGCGAGGTGAGCGAGGCCGGCGTTTCGAGCTGCAGGCTTCGCGAATACACGTCCTGCGAGCGGAACTGCGATACGGCGAGCACACCCAGCAGGAGCGCGACCAAAGCAACGGCTATGCCACCAGCAGGCGTGCGCACGGCGCTAGCGTGGCTGCGCCGCGCGGACGTTCAGCGCGCCGCTGTATTCGGGTGCCTGCAGGCCAGTGGCGCGGGACACCCGGAAGCCCAGACCATGCACCTCGCCGCGCTGCTTGATGTCGCGCAGCTGTGCCGGATCCTGGAAAGCCCCGAGCAGCTGATCCTGCCTGCCGATCGCCACGATCCGGAACGGCGGCGACATGAGCGTGCCGTTCACCATGATCGTGGATCCGACGCAATAGACGCTGGACGTGCCGACGATGCGCTCCTCGTTGATCGCGACCGCCTGCGCGCCGCCGCGCCAGGCCGCGTTCACGATGTCGGTGAGGTCGGTCGCGTGGCAGATCGACTTATCGAGATCCTTCACGCTGGCGGAGGTCTGCTTGGCGTCGTCGAGCTGGATCACGACGCCGTCCCCGCTGACGGGAGTGAGCCCGGCCCGTGCCTTGAGGTCGTCGATCCGTGCCTGGAGCTCACGCGTCACGCCCGTCTGGGTCGAGGCGTTCGCCTGGATCGTGTCAAGCTGCCTGCGCAGATCGGCCAGCTGAGCTTTCAGCGTGTTCTGCTCCGACTGCAGCGAGCGGGCCGCCTCCGTCAGCGGTGCGTTGTACCGGACCGCGAGCTCGGTCCGCTCGAGCTGCGTCTGCCACTGCGCCGCGACCAGGAATCCGAAGAGCAGGGCCGGCACGAGCAGGGCGAGCCCGCTGCGGAGGTGGGCCTGCTGCGCCGCGTTCGGTCGGTCCAAGCCCGAAGTGTCCCACGGGCCGCGGCCCTTGACCGACTGACTGTCTGGGGAGGAAGCGGGCCGGGTCGCCCCGCCTCGAGGCGCCCGGCCCGCTCATCCGATTGAGAAGCTGCTCCTACGGGCAGGTGACCTTATCGTTCTCCTGCTCGAAGACCCCGTCGGGATTGCCGAGCCAGATCCAGACATGCAGCTCGAAGTGCTGCGGGACGGGGCCGTGCGTCATCGGGCCGTAGAACGTCTGCCCGAACAGCGTTGGCGCGACCATGAGGGGATCTTCGCTGAACACGACGTACTCCACCCCGACGAGCTTCAGCTTGCCGTTGCCTTTGGGGGCGTACAGCAGGACGTTCGGCGCGGACGCCGTGGTGCCGTCGAGCCCCCTGTTCAGGTAGTGATAGCCCATGCCGTCAATACACGGCGATGCCGGGCTGTACCCAGCCGCGATGGCTCTATCGACGTTGTGGTACTTCGCGGTCGCGCGCCGGACCTGCGCGAGGTCGGACTGACCACCAGGGTCTGCTGACGCAGGTGCGCCGCTGAATGCAAGGAACGCGAGCGCGAGTGTGAGTGTGAGGACGTGCTTCAACTTTTCCCTCCCGTTTTCCTTCGAGCACCTCGAAGCTAGCGAGAGCGTAAGCCAAAACGTCACGGCTGACGCCGGCGAGAAGTACGTAAGTCCGGTTTCGCACCCTCATTTCGACGGCGAGCCGGGCGTCACTGGAATTGAGCACGTCGATCGCGCGCCTACCGATTCATCATCTCGAGCGAGCTGTGTCACCGCAGGGATAAGCCATCCAAGAAGCCCGACTAGTACTAGTCGGACTCCATGTCCTAGGCGAAGTCCAGAAGAGACGTCGACGGCCAGCTTCGGGAGTACTTCTCGATGGACCCTGGCGCGGGCTCGGGGCGTGAGGCGCCCCGAATTCGACCCATTGAGCTGGTCCAAGGACCCTGACGGGCAATATCCTCAACACTGTCAGTCCGCTGAGCGCAGACATCGACACAATGAGAGGGAAGTTTCCGAGATCACCAGGCCGATGCTCGCGAACGCGATCGCGATCCTGACCTGCTGGGCGCGAAACACGGCCGAGCTCACGGCGGCACGCTGATGCCTGTCAAGAGCAAGGCCCAGCGTCGGAAGTTCGCGGAGCTGCTGGTCGACGGGAAGATCTCGGAAGAGGTCTTCGAGAGGTGGAACCGCGAGGCCGGGCGCAGGGAGCTCCCGGAGCGCGTGACGCCCAAGAAGTCCAAGGCCAAAACGGCCACATCCAGGTCGAAGGCCAAGACCACCACGAAACGGCGCCGTTAGGCCGCCGTCGAGGAGGACAGCACCCGTCGCTTCGATCATCGCGTTCAGTGGGACCTGCCCTGCGGGCCGCAAGGTCGGAGTAAAGTCGCTCCGCGCCGCCGGTCTCGTCAGCGACGAATCCGTCGAGTGAGCTGGTCGTGCCGACGATCACTTTGCCCACCGCCGTCCTCCTGCGTGACGTATGGTCATGACAGTCTGCCAACACTTGAGAAAAGGGGTTCGCCAGATGCAGAAGATCGCTCCGTTCCTGTGGTTCAACGACAACGCCGAAGAGGCGATGAATTTCTACGTGTCGGTCTTCAAGAACTCGAAGATCGTCAGCACGGACCGCTACGGCGACGCAGGACCGGGGCCCAAGGGAACGCTGATGGCCGGAACGTTCCAGCTCGAAGGTCAAGAGTTCTACGCACTGAACGGCGGACCACAGTTCAAGTTCACCGAAGCCATCTCGCTCTTCGTGAACTGCGAGACGCAGCAAGAGGTCGACGAGCTCTGGGC
>JACDAF010000068.1 GCA_013695575.1 Chloroflexota bacterium
GACGGTGGAATGGTCGCGACCGCCGAGCGCTTCGCCGATCCGCATGAGCGGAGCCTCGGTCTCCTCGCGCATCAGGAACATGGCGATCTGCCGGGGCGTCACGATCTGCCGGTCGCGCGCCTTCCCACGGAGCTGCTCGACCGGCACGTTGTAGTACTTGGCGACGGCGTCGACGATCTTCTCTGGAGAGAGCGACTGACGTCGAGGGTTATAGAGAAGGTTCTGCAGCATGTTCTGTGCGAGATCCGTGGTGATCGGTACCGCATTGAGCGTCGCATATGCGACGAGCCTGGTAAGCGCCCCCTCGAGCTCGCGGATATTCGAGACGATCCGCTGGGCAAGGAAGTCGATCACCGGCGCGGGCACCGCGACGCTCTGGGCCTCCGCCTTGGCGCGGAGGATCGCGATCCGTGTCTCGAGGTCTGGAGCCGAGATGTCGGCGGGAAGGCCCCACTCGAAGCGGGACCGGAGGCGGTCCTCCAGTTGCGGGATGGCCTTCGGCGGCCGGTCGCTCGACAGGACGATCTGCTTGCCTTCCTCATGGATCGCGTTGAACGTGTGGAAGAACTCTTCCTGGGTGCCTTCTTTTCCGGCGATGAACTGGATGTCGTCGATGAGCAGGACATCGATGTGCCGATAGCGGTCACGGAATTCCTCGCTCTTCTGGGTCCGGATCGCGTTGATGAATTCATTCGTGAACTTTTCGCTCGTCGCGTAGACGACGCGCTTCTTGGGGTGACGCGCCAGGACGGCATGACCGATCGCGTGCATCAGGTGCGTCTTGCCAAGTCCCGAGCCGCCGTAGACGAAGAGCGGGTTGTACGAGTGCCCGGGCCGCTCCGCGACAGAGAGCGCCGCGGCGTGCGCCAGGCGGTTGTTGGAGCCAACGACAAAGGTCGCGAACGTGTACCGCGGAATGAGGGCCGGAGCCGGTTGCGAAGGCCCCGAATGGCCGTCGCGAGCACCCCCGCCGCCTCCCGGTGTGCGTCCCGTCGGTGCCGGCGCGCGGCCCGGCGCCACCCCGGCGCTCGAGGTGACGAAACGCACGTCGACGGTGCGACCGATCAGGTGCTGCAGCGCGGTACGGACCTGCCCGCGGTACTTGTTCTCGAGCCACTCGCGCGCGAAAGCATTGGGGACCCCGATGAGGAACACATCGTCCTCTTCAGAGAGGATCGTGGTGTCCTTGAACCAGGTGTCGTAGTTGGCGCGCGAGAGTCCGACCTGCAGCTCGCCAAGGGCGGTCGTCCACAATTGCTTCAGGTCGACCTTCGAGTCGGTGCTCTCTTCCGCGCGCGCGATGGATCCCTGATCTGACGCCACAGACGCTCCCCATTCCCGCGAACAATGACCACACCGACAACGCCGGACCGCGAGTGATGGAACGTGATGCGAGGTCCGCCCTATCGCCCTGACCGCAGTGGAAGCGACGGAACTATACCCCTCCGGCTGGTAGACTTTCACGTACAGGCAGAAGCTGCCATCCGACTTGACACAACATCCTTCCAGGGCGAAGTAGGGGGAGCTCGATCGTGAAGCGCACATATCAGCCGAAGACGCGCAGGCGCGCGCGCGTCCATGGATTCCGCGCACGCATGCAGACCACAGGGGGCCGCCGGGTCCTCGCGGCCCGTCGGGCGCGTGGACGCAAACGTCTCACTGTCGCCTAGCACCACTTTGGTAGTCGCAACTCGCCTGCGGCACACGAAGGACATCACATCCGTTCGTTCGAATGGCCTCGTGCGCAGTGACAGGCATCTCAGCCTTCGCGCGCGACCGAACGATGTCGGAGCTGTGAGGGTCGCTGTCTCCGCGACCCGTGATCTCGGCTCATCCGTGCGGCGGAATGGGGCCCGCCGCCGCGTCCGGGAGGCGCTCCGCGAGGAGCTGCGATCGCACACCTCGGCGCCAGGGCTGGACGTGGTCATCGCCGCGCGCCGGGCAGCCTTCGACGCGCCCGCGTCAGAGCTTCGCGCGAGCCTGCACCGGGCGCTCGCCGGGCTGCTGGGGCGGACCTCATGAAGGGCCTCGTCCTCGCCGGGCTGCGTGCCTACAAGCGCCACGTCAGTCCACTGCTGCCACCCGCCTGCCGTTACACACCGACCTGCTCCGAGTACGCGATGGACGCGGTGGAGCGTCATGGCGTCCTGAAGGGGCTGGCGCTCGCGGTCAAGCGGGTGCTGTCGTGCAACCCGTTCAGCCGTGGCGGATTCGACCCGGTGCGGTGAGCTGATGGACTTCCTGCTTGGCCCCTGGAACACCCTCCTCGTTCACCCGCTCATCACGATGCTGGTGCTCGTCTACGGCTGGTTCAGGGACTTCGGCATCGCCATCGTGGCCGTGACGGTCGCCATCCGCCTCCTGCTCTACCCGCTCTTCGTCGCGCAGATCCGCTCCCAGCGGGTCATGCAGGAGATCGGCCCCGCGATGAACGAGATCCGCGCGAAGTACGGCAAGGACCGCCAGAAGGTCACCGAAGAGCAGATGAAGCTGTACAAGGAGCGCGGCTACAACCCCGCGTCGGGATGCCTGCCGCTCCTCATACAGATGCCGATCCTGTTCGCG
This sequence comes from Chloroflexota bacterium, assembly GCA_013695575.1. GTDB lineage: Bacteria > Chloroflexota > Limnocylindria > P2-11E > P2-11E > JACDAF01. The sequence continues at coordinate 2,566 of JACDAF010000068.1, forward strand.
ATGTATTCGGCGATGATCCAATTCGGCTGCGGCCTAGGTGCGACCAATCCGTCCTGCCCCGGCATCCAAGGGCTCACCCGCGACCAGTTCGACTCGATCCGCTACATCTTCATTCCAAACCCGGTCGGGGACATCGGCCTCGATCTGACCGCGAACTGGCTCCCCTGGATCACCGGCGGCCTCGGGCAGCCCGACCCATGGTTCATCCTGCCGATCCTCGCCGGCGCCACGCAGCTCATCTCTTCGGTCATGGCGATGCCGTCGGGCCAGAAGCAGAGCGCGGATCCGCAGGCCCGGATGATGCAATCGATGGCCTACTACTTCCCCCTCATCACCGTCGTCATCGCCTGGGGCCTTCCGGCGGGGCTGTCGCTGTACTGGGTCGCGACCACGCTGTTCCAGATCGCGCAGCAGTACGTGGTCACAGGGTGGGGCCAGCTCGCGAAATGGCTGCCATTTCTTCGTGCCATTCCCACGCCGGCCGACAAGACGCTCGCCTCGCTCCAGCAGGCGGCCGTGGTCGAGGCGAATGCGGACATGAAGGCGACGGGCGCTCGTCCCGCCGCTGCGGAAGCAGCTGCGCCCGGCGACGGACCTGGCGCTCAGCGCCGCGGCACGGGTCCACGAGACAAGCAACGCAAAGGCGATCGCAGGAAGCGGAGGGGATAGATGCCGCTGCGTGGTGAGGAATTCACCGGAAGGACCGCCGAGGAGGCGATCGAGCGTGGCCTCCACCAGCTCGGGCGCAAGCGCGGCGAGGTGGACATCGAGATCCTGGATCGGGGCAAGCCGGCGAACATGCTCGGCCTCGGCGGCGACGATGCACGCGTCATGCTCACATTCGACGAAGCAGCAAGCGAGCCGGAGCCGGTGGTGGATGAGGCGGAGGTACCGCGCCGGCCCGGCGCGCGCCGCGAGGCCGATGACGCCGCTGAAGCTTCGCGGCCGAAAGGCGAGGAGCTCGCAGTCGCGGCGGCCGTCCTTACCGAGCTGCTTGAGAAGATGGGCGTTCAGGCCGACGTGGAGGTCTCCGAAGACCCTGAGGAAGCGGGCCTCGAGGTGAGGGGTCCGGACCTCGGCGCGCTCATCGGCCGAGGTGGCGAGAACCTCGTCGCGCTGCAGCAGATCGCGTCCGCGAGCACCTCGCGCCGCGTCGGCCGCACGGTCCATGTGCCTGTCGACATCGAGGGGTACCGGCGGCGCCGCGAGCAGCAGCTGCGCGAGGTGGCCGTGCGCGTCGCGTCGCGGGTGAAGGCGACCGGGCAGGCGGTGACTCTCGAGCCGATGCTCGCCTACGAGCGCCGCATCGTGCATCTCGCCGTCCAGGACCAGTCCGGCATCCGCACGGAGTCGGTCGGGATCGAGCCGAATCGCCGCATCGTCATCAGCTCGACCGCACCCGGGGCGCGAGGCCCCCTCGCGCCGCGACCTCCCGCCCCGGGCGGGTTCCGGCCCCG
>JACDAF010000093.1 GCA_013695575.1 Chloroflexota bacterium
ATCAGCCAGTCGCCGACCGACGTCGCTCCGGTCTTCGAAGCGATCCTCGACAGCGCGACGCGCCTGTTCGGCAGCCCGGTGTCGGCGGTGTTCCGCTTCGACGGCCGGCTGGTGCACCTGGCGGCGACGCGCAACTGGCCGGAAGAGGCGATCGCCGATGCGCGTCGCTTCTACCCCGGCCCGCCGACGCTCTCGATGATGAGCGGCCGGACCATCCTGACGGGCCAGGTGCAGAGCGAGTCGGACGCCCTCAACGACGCCTCGTACGACCGCCAGGCGGCCGGCGTCGGCCACTGGCGCCGGATGGTCGGCGCCCCGCTTCTCAAGGACGGCCAGCCGATCGGCGCCATCGTCGTCGCCTGGACCGAAGCGGGCGAGACGCCGCCGCGCCAGGCCGAGTTGCTGAAGACCTTCGCCGATCAGGCCGTCATCGCGATCGAGAACGTGCGCCTGCTCAGCGAGACGACCGAAGCGCTCGAGCAGCAAACGGCGACTGCCGAGGTGCTGCAGGTCATCAGCAGCTCGGTCGCCGATACGCAGCCGGTGTTCGACAAGATTCTCGATAGTTGCACGCGACTGTTCACGGCAACCGGCATGGGGATCTACGTGATCGACGAGGCCGGCATGCTGCAGCGGGGCGGACACCGCGCCGCGCACGCCGAATCGATCCCCACCACGCGTTCGGTCGCCGTCGAATTCACTCTTGGCAGCGTTACGAAACCGAATTGGATCAACATTGACGAGGGGTTTGTCAAAATGCCGCTGGAAGGATCGACGACCGCGATGGCAATTCGCGAGCAACGCGTCGTCCATTTCGCCGCCGTGCTCTCCGATCCGAAGGCGCCGGCGCCGCTGAGGCTCCAGGCCAGTGCCAGTGGAAATTTCTCGATCGCGTTAGCGCCGATGCTCTGGGAAGGCCACGGCGTCGGAGCGATCCAGGTTTCGCGCAAGCCGCCTCAGCCCTTCACCGACAAGGAGCTGACGCTGCTCAAGACGTTCGCCGACCAGGCGGTGATCGCGATCCAGAATTCGCGCCTCTTCAACGAGATCCAGGCCAAGAGCCGCGAGCTCGAGCTCGCCAACAAGCACAAGTCGGAATTCCTCGCCAACATGTCGCACGAGCTGCGCACCCCGCTCAACGCGATCATCGGCTTCTCCGAGGTGCTGAGCGAAAAGATGTTCGGCGAGGTCAACGACAAGCAGCTCGAGTACCTGCTCGATAACCACTCCTCCGGCCATCACCTGCTCTCGCTCATCAACGACATCCTCGACCTCTCGAAGATCGAGGCAGGCCGGACGGACCTCGAGCTGTCGGAGTTCTCGCTGCGGGACGCGCTCGAGAACGGCGTGACGATGGTCCGGGAGCGCGCCTCGCGGCATGCGATCGGCCTGACGGTGGCGGCGGACGGGGTGGAGCGCGTCACCGCGGACGAGCGCAAGGTGAAGCAGATCGTCTTCAACCTGCTGTCCAACGCGGTGAAGTTCACCCCGGACCGCGGGCACGTGCGGATCGAGGCCACCCGACACGACGGCGAGGTCTGGGTCGCCGTGCGCGATACCGGCATAGGCATCGACGAGGCCGATCGCGAGCGGATCTTCCAGGAGTTCCAGCAGGCCAGCCGCGATCCGGAGCGCTCGCGCGAAGGGACCGGCCTCGGCCTCACACTGACGCAGCGCTTCGTCGAGCTGCACGGAGGACGGATCTGGGTCGAGAGCGAGCTGGGAAAGGGCAGCACGTTCACCTTCACCCTCCCGCAGCCGCCGGCCGGCAAGGACGTGTGATGGCCAATGAGCTGGTCCTCGTCGTCGAGGACAACGACAAGAACATGAAGCTGGCGCGCGATGTGTTGAGCTTCGCGGGATTCCGGATCATCGAGGCCACGGACGGCGAGACCGGCGTACGGCTCGCTGCGGAGCACCGCCCCGCGCTCATCCTCATGGACATCCAGCTTCCCGGGATCGACGGGATCACCGCGCTCGAGCGGATCCGCTCCGATGAGAAGACATCGGCGATACCAGCGGTCGCGCTGACCGCGTCCGTCATGACCGGTGACCGCGAGCGGTTCGTCAGGGCCGGGTTCGACGGGTTCATCGCGAAGCCGATCGACGTGAGCGCGTTCCCTGGTCAGGTCCGCGAGCACATCACACGAGGCCGTGGGGGATGACCGCGTGAGCGCGAAGATCCTGGCGGTCGACGACATCCCGCAGAACCTGCGGCTGCTCGATGCCGTGCTCACTCCGCAGGGCTACACCGTCGTCACGGCAGGCACGGGCGAGGACGCGCTCGTCAAGGTGCTGTCCGAGAAGCCGGACCTGATCCTCCTGGACATCATGTTGCCGGGCATCGACGGCTACGAGGTATGCCGGCGCCTCCGTGCGGATCCAGCCACGTCGTACCTGCCGGTGGTGATGCTGACCGCGAGCGAGATGGCCGAGAAGGTGAAGGCCATCGAGGCCGGTGCTGATGACTTCGTGCCGAAGCCGTTCGACGCGCAGGAGCTGCTCGCGCGCGTTCGCTCGCTCCTCCGGATCAAGATGTACCACGAGACGGTCGAGAAGCAACGTGACGAGCTGGCCGGGTGGACGCGGACGCTCGAGGCCCGCGTGTCGGAGCAGGTCGACGAGCTCGAGCGCCTCGGTCGTCTGCGGCGCTTCCTGTCGCCACAGATCGCGGATCTCGTCGTGTCGCAGGGCGCGGAGCAGCTTTTGGACGGGCACCGCCGCGAGATCACGGTCGCGTTCTGCGACCTTCGGGGATTTACGGCGTTCTCCGACGGCGCCGATCCTGAGGAGGCACTCGGCGTGCTGCGGGCGTACCACGCCGCGATGGGCGAGCTCATTTTCAAGCACGAGGGGACCCTCGAGCACTTCGCCGGCGACGGGATCATGACCTTCTTCAACGACCCCATCTCCGTCCCAGACGCGCCGCTGCGCGCGATCCGCATGGCCGTCGCGATGCGCTCGCGTTTCGACGAGCTGGCGGCCGGCTGGCGCAGGAAGGGCTACGACCTCGGATTCGGCGTGGGCATCGCGCTGGGGTACGCGACGCTCGGGCGCATCGGCTTCGAAGGACGTTTCGACTACGGCGCCGTGGGAAGGGTGGTCATCCTCGCGTCGCGGCTGTCGGCGGAGGCCAAGGCGGGTCAGATCCTCCTGAGCCAGCGGGTCCACGCCGCCGTCGAGGACGGTGTCGAGGCAGAGCCGGTCGGCGGGCTCGCTCTCAAGGGCTTCCAGCGACCGGAGAACGCGTTCAACGTCCTCGCACTGAAGGAGGCCGTCGCGCCCTAAGGGATCAGCGCAGCTGCTCGGCGATCTGCACGAGCTCGGCGACCGTGTGCACGCTCGAGGAGAGCTGGTAGGCGCGGATCCCCTCGCTCCAGAGCAGGATGGTCGGCTCGATCGCGCCACGCCCCGTGAGCAGGCGTGCCTCGATGCCGCGCACGACGAGGCTGCTCGCGGTGTACGACGAGGGCTGGACGCCGCGGAGCGGGTCGGACCTCGGCAGGCGAGCCAGCACGGCGACGCGATCGTCGGAAAGCCTGTAGCGGAGCTGGACCAGCGTCTCGTCGTCGGAGG
>JACDAF010000097.1 GCA_013695575.1 Chloroflexota bacterium
GGACATCGTCAACGCCGTGACGGGGTGGGGGATCGGCACCGACGAGATCACCGAGATCGGCGATCGCTCGCTCGCGCTCGCGCGGTTGTTCAACCTCCGCGAGGGGATCGACGCCGATACGGATCGGTTGCCGGGCACCGTCCATCGGCCGCACGTGAGCGGCGTGCTGTCGAAGATGCGCCTGGACGAGGACGGTGTCCACGAGCAGATCCAGGACTACTACCGCGCGCGGGGATGGGATGACGCGGGCGTGCCAACGAGCGAGACGCTGGAAAGGCTCGGGATCACGGAGTACGCCCGCAACTAGCCGGCGCTTCATGCCTCTACGCGAAGAGGATGTGCCGCTCCTCGAGCGCTGGCTCCTGCAGCCCACGTCCGCGGGTGCTCGCCCCTATCCTCCGTGCCGTGACCGATCTGCTGGTGAGGCTCTACGACCTGCCAGCACGCCGTACCCTGGCCGGCATCGACGTTCGGCGAGCGCTTCCGCCAGAAAAACACGCGGTCACCACGTGGATGCGTGAGACGTTCGGGCTCCACTGGGCGAGCGAATGCGACGTCGCGTTCGCCCATCGACCGGTGGGCTGTCACGTCGCGCTCCGGGAGGGCGAGGTCCTCGGAGCGGCGTGCTGGGATGCAACCGCGCGCGGCTTCTTCGGACCGATCGGCACGATCGAAAGCGAGCGTGGCAAGGGCATCGGCGCCGCGCTGCTGCTCGACTGCCTGCACGCCATGGCCGCTCACGGCTATGGCTACGCGATCATCGGCGGCGTCGGCCCGGTGGCATTCTACGAGCGAGTGGTCGCGATCACGGAGATCCCCGGCTCGTCGCCGGGCATCTACCGGGGAATGCTGCGGTAGGAAGACGCGAGTGGCGCAACCCGGAAACGGCTTGCTGTTCCGGGACGCGCCACTAGCCCTTCACCCCGCCGACGCGGATGCCCTCGATGAAGTAGCGCTGGAACAGGAAGAAGACGGCGATCATCGGGATCGCGGCGACGGCGGCGCCGGTCATCAGCATCCCGAAGTCGGTGTTGAACTCGCCCTGCAGTGTCGCGAGCCCGACCTGGACCGGGTACTTCGCCGGGTCGCGCAGGATGACCAGCGGGAAGATGAAGGCGTTCCAGTAGCGCTGGAACGTGAAGATCGCGAGGACCGCGAGCGCCGGCCGCGAGAGCGGCAGGATGATGCGCCGGTACACCTGCCACTCCGACGCGCCGTCGAGACGGGCCGCCTGTTCGAGCTCGCTCGGCAGCGTCTGGATGAACTGCTTCATCAGGAACACGCCAAAGACATCCGCGAGGCCGGGCAGGATCACCCCGGGGTACGTGTCCAGCAGCCCGACCGTGCGGAGGATGAAGAACACCGGGATCAGCGTGACCTGCGCAGGCACCGTCAGCGTGCTGACGACGAGCCAGAACATGACGTCCCGTCCGGGGAAGCGGCGCTTGGCGAACGCGTAGCCGGCCATGCTGTCGAACAGCAGGTGGAATCCCGTGATGACCCCCGCGATGACGACGGTATTCACGAGCCAGCGGACGATCGGCGTCGTCTCGAACAGCCGCTGGTAGTTGGTGAACGTGAGCTCCCGCGGCACGACCTCGGGCGGCACCTTCACGACGTACTGGGCGGGACTCAGTGAGGTGAGCAGGAGCCAGTAGAGCGGGAACAGCGAGAGCAGGCCCGCGACCAGGAGCATCGCGTGGACAGGGAGCCGGCTCCTAATACTCGACATCGGACCGAAGGGAGCGGAACTGCAGGACCGCGACCGCGACTGCCATGACGAAGAGGACGACGGCCATCGCGCTCGCGAGCCCGTAGCGGCCGAACTGGAACGCGGTGCTGTAGATGAGCTGGACGATCGTGATGGTGGCGTTGTTCGGCCCGCCCCCGTTCGTCATCACGTACACGCGCTCGAAGATCTGGAACGCGAGGATGGTGTAGATGACGAGCAGGTAAAGCGTCGTCGGCTTGAGCAGGGGCACGGTGATGCGCCACCACTTCGTGAACCAGCCCGCGCCCTCGACGTCCGCCGCTTCATAGAGCTCTCGTGGGAGCGAATTGATCGCGGCGGAATAGAGGACGACGCCGCCCCCGGGGATCGTGAGGACCGCGCTCAGGATGACCGCGAGAAGCGCCTCGTCCGAGCTACCGATCCAGAGGAACGGCCCAAGGCCCACTGCGCCGAGCGCGGTATTCGCGAGGCCGAAGGGATTCGGGTTGAAGATCCAGCGCCAGACCATTGCGACGAGGATCGCGGAGTTCACCAGGGGCAGGTAGAACAGCGCACGGTAGAACGTCTGGTTCTTGCGGCCGAGCGGCTGGATGAGGCTCGCGACGACGAGTGCGAGCACGATCTGGGCCGCGACGACCACCACCGTGAAGAGCACCGTGTTCCCGAGCGCCTGGCGGAAGACCGGATCCTCCGCGAGGGTGGCGAAATTCTCGAAGCCGATCCACTCGCCACCGACGACCGACGCGCTCTGCAGCGACAGTGCGAATGCCTGGGCGACCGGCAGCAACGTGAAGACCACGAAGAGCGAGAACGTCGGCAGGACGAACAGGTATGACCAGCCGTGACGCCGGAGCGCCGCGGGCACTGCTACTTGTTCGCTTCGTCCAGCAGCCGCTGCGCGGCCGTCGCAACCTCGTCCAGCGCCTGCTTCGGCGTCTTCTTTCCTTCCAGCGCGGCGTCACGCGCCGGACGCAGGTGCTTCTGGTCGATCTCCGAGAAGGTGCGGACGTTCGGCAGCACGTAGGTGAAGGAGCTCATCTTCGCGACCTTGGCCTTCGCCGGGTGGTACTCCCCGTAGATCCCGGCGGCCGACACACGTGCCGCCGGCGCAAGCCAGTACTCGACCGGGGGCGTCATCTTCTTGAGATCCGGCCCGATCTCTGGCCCCGTGAGGTACTTGGCGAACTGGTGCGCGGCCCCCTTCTTGTCCGCATCCTGCTGCTCCCGCACCGCGATGAAGCCGACGCCGCCCCACGCGGTCTGCTCACCCTTGCCCTTCGGGAAGTTCGCGATCTCCCAGCTCTTTGCGTACTCGAACTTCTTGTCCGCGTTGAGGACGTTGATCATCGCGCTCGGGCGCTGCAGGATCGCGATGTCGCCGCTGATGAAGCGCGCCTGCGCGTCGTTCGGGTTGAGCGTGAGGAAGTCGGGCGGCATGACCTTCTCCCTGGCGAGGGCCACCCACTTTTCGAGGCCGCTCACGGCCTCGGCGCTGTTGAAGGTCCACTTCTTGACGTCCTTGTCGTAGGGGCGGCCGCCGTCGACGAGCATGAAGGCGAACTCGTCGTTCGCATGCGCGAAGCCATACACCTGCTTTCCGTCCGCCCGCTTGAACGTCAGCTTCTTCGCCGCCTCGAGGAACTCGTCGTAGGTCCAGCTGCCGTCCTTCGGCGGCGTGACACCTCGCTCGTTGAAGAGATCGAGGTTGATGTACTCGAACCAGGGGACGATCCAAAGCGGGTACGCGACGACCTTGTCCTTGTAGGTCGTCGCCTGGAGCGCGCTCGGGTTGAAGTCCCGCCGCTCCGCGTCGGTGAGGGGCGCCTCGGAGAGCTGCCCCGCCGCGGCGTACTTGAGGACGTCGCCGCCGGTCGTGTGGAACACGTCCGGGCCGGCCTTCTGCTGGAGGATCGCGATGTCGAACTTCTGGTCGGTCTCCGCTCCGAACGGTCCACCCTGGATCGCGAGCGTGACGTTCGGCTGGCGCTCGCGGAACGCTTTCACCGCTCCGTCGGACGTCAGCGTCTCGGCGTTCTGGCTGCCTGGGGTGTAATTCCGGCGCCACCACTCGATGCTCACCGGCTTCGCCGACGCGGCCGCCGTCCCGGCCGGGGTCCCGCTCTGGGCCCCGCCTGATGGACCGGCGCCTGGAGCGCACGCCGCGGCCGCGCCGATCGCCGCAACGCTCTGCAGGAACCGCCGGCGGGAGATCGTCGTGCCCGATCCGCGCTCCATCGCTTCACCTCCGAACCTGTGTGGGGCTGGACTATAGCGGCCGCTCAGGGGGCACGGGGAGAGGCTCCTCACCGGATGCACTGCGGACCAAGGCGGCTTCCGGCGGCCTCTGGGATGATTCGCCGCGGCACGGGAGGTGCGTCGTGGGTCTGCTCGAGGGAAAGAAGGCGCTCGTCATGGGCGTCGGCAACAAGCGCAGCATCGCGTGGGGGATCGCCGCCGCCTTTCAGCGCGAGGGCGCGGATCTCGCGTTCAGCTACCCGAACGACCGCCTCAAGGAGAACGTCGTCGAGCTGGTGAACACGCTGCCGGAGCCGACGAACATCCCGGTGCTGCGCTGCGACGTCGCGAAGCAGGAGGAAGTCGACGCGCTCTTCGCCGCGATCGGTGAGCGGTGGGGGATGCTCGACGTCCTCGTGCATTCGATCGCGTACGCGGCGGTCGAGGACCTCAAGGGACGGTTCCATGAGATCAGCCGTGATGGATTGAAGGTCGCGATCGACGTGAGCGCCTACTCGCTCATCGCCATCGCGCGCGGTGCGCTCCCGCTCTTCGAGAAAGCCGGTGGTGGCTCGGTCATGTCACTCACCTTCAACGCTGTCGAGCGGGTCGTGCCCTCGTACAACTCGATGGCGATGGCGAAGGCCGTGCTCGAGTCCTCGACCCGCTACCTCGCCGCTGATCTCGGCCCGCAGAACATCCGCGTGAACAGCATCTCCGCCGGTCCCCTGAAGACCCTGGCTGGCAGCGCGGTGAAGGGCATCTCCGCCGCGCGCGACCTCATGGAGTCGAAGTCCCCGCTGCGCCGGAACATCACGCAGGAGGAGGTCGGGAACGTCGCGGTGTTCCTCGCCAGCGACTGGTCGCGCTGCGTCACCGGGGAGACGATCTTCGCGGATAACGGCTTCAACATCCTCGGGGTCACCGATTAGGCGAGGGAGGGCTTTGCCCACCGAGCCGCAGGGGCGCCCGCGAGCCCGAGCAGACGCAGTCAGCGAGGGGAGCAGGGATCAAGGGATCACGACATGCGGAACCCGCGCAGCCAGGTGAGCTCGGTGGCGATGGTCGTGGTCGCGCCATGTCCCGGATATACCAGCGTGTCCGCCGGAAGCGCCGCCAGCCGCGCAAGGCTGCGTTCCATCGCATCCTCATCGCCGCCGGGGAGATCGACACGCCCGATGTTGCCGGCGAAGAGGACGTCCCCCGAGAACAGCGTTCCCTCGCGAGCCAGGTAGAAGCAGGTCGAGCCTTCCGTATGACCGGGCGTGTGCAGCGCGGTGATCTCGAGATCGGCCACGTAGCGAACCGGTCCTTCATCGAGGAGATCGTCGGCCCGGCACAACGGCACCTCGAAGCCAGGCTGTGACGAGCTCGACGCCAAGCGGTAGGCGTCGGCACGGTGGATCGCGAGCCGCGCGCGGGTGGCCTCTTTCACGGCCTTGTTCCCGTACACGTGATCGGGATGACCATGGGTGTTGAGGATCGCCTGGAGACGCAGGCCGTCGTCCTTCACCGCTGCCAGAAGCGCACGCTCGCCCATCGACGGATCGATCGCGATCGCTTCCCCGTGGTCGTCAGCGATGAGGTACGTCCCGTTGTCGAATGGCGGCACCCGCCAGGCCCGTATCTTCATTGTCCGAGGGTATCGTTCGCCCATGCGCGACGTCCCGATCGAGGCAACCATCCCCCCCACGGCCATCACGCAGGGAAGGCCCGCCGTCCTCGGCTCGAGGCACATGGTGAGCTCCAGCCACTACCTCGCGACCCTGGCGGGTCTCCGCATGTTCCCCCGCGGTGGCAGCGCGATCGACGCGGGGATCGCCGGCGGCATCGCGCTCAACGTCCTGGAGCGGCACCTCACGGACTTCGGCGGGGTCGCTCCGATCATGCTCTTCCTGCCCGGAATGCGTGAGCCGGAGACCATCGACGGCGTGGGTCGGTGGCCGGCGGGCCGCGATCTCGAGACGCACCGGGCGAGGTACGGCGATGACATGCCCATCGGCGTCGCGAGGTCGGTCACGCCGGCGGCCCCGGACGCCTGGCTGACGGCGCTCGCGCGCTACGGGCGGCTGTCGTTGGGAGACGTGCTGGCCCCATCGATCGAGCTCTGCGACGGATTCCCCGTGTACCCGCGCCTCGCGTGGGCGATCGAGCGGCTGCGCGAGCGGATCGAGCGATGGCCGACGAGCGCGGCGGTGTTCCTCCCCGGCGGGCGCGCACCAGCGGTCGGCGAGCTGCTCGTGCAGCGTGAGCTCGGCGACCTCTTTCGCCGGCTCGTCGCGATCGAGAGCGCCCACGGCTCCCGCGGGCGCGCCGCTGGGATCATGGCCGCGCGCGACGCGATCTACCGCGGCGACATCGCGGAGGAGATCGCGAGATTCATGGGAGACGAGGGCGGCGCGGTCACCGCCGAGGACCTCGCGGAGCAGCGTGTGACCATCGGACCACCGGTGCGAACGTCGTACCGGGGGATCGAGGTGTACGCCTGTGGTCCCTGGTCGCAGGGTCCGCTCGTTCCGATGACGCTCAATCTGCTGGAGGGCTACGACGTCGCATCGATGGGCCCGAGCTCACGCGAGTACCTGCACCACTACCTCGAGGCGATGAAGCTCGCCTGTGCCGACCGCGAGGGATTCTTCGGCGATCCCGAACACGTTGACGTGCCGATCGTCGGCCTCATGTCGAAGGAGTACGCGGACGCCCGGCGCGCGCTCATCAGGGACGCACGGGCGTGGCCGGAGCTGCCGCCGCCTGGAGAGCCGTGGCGCTTCGAAGGTCGGACCGGCCCGCCTGGCTTCGTCCCGCGGCCGCTCTCCGGTGTGGGTGCCGCGGATACCTCCTACATCTGCGCCATGGACGCCGAGGGCAACGCGTTCTCGGCGACGCCGTCGGACCCCGGCCTCGGGGCGCCACTCGTTCGCGGTCTCGGGATGATCGTGTCGACGCGTGGGGCGCAGCTCTGGACGACGCCGGGACATCCCTCCGCCGTCGCGCCGCGCAAGCGCCCACGGCTCACGCCCAATCCCGCGCTGCTCATGCGGGACGGCCGGGCGCTCATGCCGTTCGGCTGCCCCGGTGAGGACGCCCAGTGTCAGGCCATGGTCCAGGTCGTCTGCAACATCATCGACTTCGGCATGAACACGCAGGAGGCGATCGAGCACCCACGCGCGATCTCACACTCGTTCCCGTGGTCCTTTCACCCGCACGCCTACGAGCCCGGCCTCGTGCGGATCGAGGCGCGGGTCCCAGAGGCGGTGCGCGACGCGCTCTCAGCGCTCGGCCACCGCGTCGAGGTGCTCCCCGACTTCACACCCGCGACGGCGGGGGTGTGCGCGATCCGCCGGCTCGAGAGTGGCGTGCTCGAGGGTGGTGCCGATCCGCGGCGCGAGAGCTACGCGATCGGATGGTGATCGAGCAGGAACGCGCCTGGCGCGCGGAGTTCCCGATCACGAACACATGGAACTACCTCAACTCGTGCTCGCTCTCGCCGCTCCCTCGCAGCGGACGGAAGGCGCTCGAGGAGTTCGGACGGCAGTGGACCGAGCTCGGCGGGCGCGCCTGGTACGACCACTGGCTGGGGGAGTACGAGTCACTGCGTGTAGATCTCGCGGGCGTGCTCCGTGTAAACGCGGACGAGGTCGCGCTCGAGCCGAGCGTCTCCGCCGCCCTCGTGAGCATCGCGACGACGTTCGATTACACCACGCGTCCGAAGGTCGTCGTGACCGACCTCGATTTTCCGACCGACGGCCACACCTGGCTCGCGCTCGCCGATCGCGGCGTCGAGGTCGAATTCGTCCGCAGCCCCGATCGGATCGGCGTGCCGCTCGAGGTCTTCGAGCGCGCCGTCGATGAACGCACCGCGCTCGTGTGCACCGGGCACGTGTACTACACGAGCGGCTATATCCAGGACGTCCGCGCGCTCGCGGAGATCTGTCATCGCAAGGGCGCCGCGCTCGTGGTGGACGCGTATCAGTCGATCGGCGCGCTCGCGTTCGATGCGCACGCGAGCGGCGTCGATTACCTGGTCGGGGGCATGCTGAAGTGGCTTATGGGCGGTCCGGGGATGGCGTTCCTCTACTCGCGGGCTGAGGTCGCCGAGCGCGCGCGTCCGCAGGCCCTTGGCTGGTGGGGCGTGCGGGACCCCTTCGACTTCGACGTCGAGCATCTCGCCTACGGCCGGGGTGCCCGCCGGTTCGAGTACGGCACGCCGGCGGTCGCCGCGCTCTTCACCGCACGGGCGGGGCTCGCACTCCTCGATGAGATCGGCATCGGGACCGTACGCGAGCGCCACATGCTGTTGTCGCAGCGGCTGCTGGACGGCGCGCTCGAGCAGGGCTGGCGCGTGCGCTGCCCGACTGACGCGCGTCAGCGCACCGCGATCGTGACGCTCGAGCACCCGAACGCGCAGGCGGCGGTGGAGGTGCTGCGTGCGTCAGGCGTCATCGCGGATGCGCGCCCCGGTCTCATCCGGCTGTCGCCGCACTACTTCAACACGCTCGAGGAGGTGGACGCGGCGCTCGAGATCGCCGCACCCCTGCGCGAGGCGGCGCCCGTCTAGCGCCCGCGGACCCGCGCGACGAGTATCTGGAGATCGCCGCCGCCGTCCTCGACGAGCGCGCCGCCCGCCGCGATCCGTTCGCCTTCGAGGACGTGCGCGCGCAGCGCCGCAGCAAGCAGCAGCGGGTCCGCGAGATTCGAGGGGTCGTGATCGACGCCGCGCAGGGCGATCCGGCGGCGGATCTCGGCCCACCGCACGATGACGTCGCGGTCGGGCTCGGGCAGCTGCGCATACGCCGCCGCATCGTTCAGCGCGACGCGGTAGGGAAGCAGCCGGCGGCGCTCCGTGCCGCGCGGATGCTCCACCGCGAGCGCCAGCTCCCGTTCGGAGATCACTCCCTCATGCTACGGACATGCCGCTGTCCGGAGCGAAGGTCCTCGACGAGGTGAAGGCTGGCGCTTCGCTCCAGTCGCTCGCCGACGCGCACTCGATGGAGGACATCGTGGAAGCCGTTTTCGGGATGAAGCAGAGCCTCCGCTTCGGCGTGAGCTCGCTCGACGATGCCGGACTGCACCGTCACGCGGGGATCGAGCCGTGGTCGGTCGCTGAGATCGTCGGCCATGCGCTGGACGCGGATCTGACGGCGCACCGGATCGCACGAGCCCTGGCCCTCGGCAAGCGCCCCGACGCCCCGTTGCCTTACGGCGTCGCTGGAGATGCCGCGCAAGCGCGTGCGCAGCTTCTGGCCGCGATCCGCTCGTCCGAAGAGCGGGCGGCCGAAGCACGCGTGCTCGCCGCGGGCGGTCCGACGGCCCCGCACCCTGACCTCGGCGAGCTCGATGCGCGCGGCTGGATCCTGTTCATCGCGCTCCACGACGCGCTGCACCTCCATCAGGCGGCAGCGGTGGTGCGCACGCCGCGGTGACGACGCCCGTCAGTCAGGACGAGACGAGCGCCAACGAGCGTGCACTGTGGCCCACGATCGGCAGGAGGAGCTCGCGCCAGAGCGCGTAGCCCCGGGCGTTCAGGTGAAGCCGGTCCGCGACGAACAGCTCCTCGCGCGGCATGCCGTCGGGCCCGAGCATCGGCGAGAACACGTCCACATACAGAAGCCGCGGATCCGCGGCCGCATAGCCGCGCACCAGGGCGTTCGCCGCCCGAATCTGGTCGACGAGAGCCCAGCGAGCCGGGCTCGGCTTGATCGCGATGAACGCGATCCGCGTCCCGGGCAACGCACGCTGGACGAGCGTGACGAACGTCTGGTAGTCCGCGAACACCGCCTCCGGGGACTTGCCCGCCACGAGGTCGTTGTCGCCGGCATAGAGCACGATGAGCCGTGGCCGGTACGGCAGCACGATGCGCCCGGCATAGGTGACGACGTCACTGAGCTCTGAGCCGCCGAAGCCCCGCTGGACGACATCGACACCGCGGAAGTCGGCCTCGAGCGCAGGCCAGAGGCGGATCGAGGAGCTGCCGACGAAGAGCACACCGCCCGGCCGTGGCGGCGATATTCGGTCGGCTGCTTCGAACCGCGCGATCTCCTCGGCCCAGGCATCGGGTGAGCGGGAAGCGGCGGGCGCGGATCGAGAGGCAGGGAGCTCGCGAGCGGTCTGCGCGCATGCGGGGAGGGTGAGCGCGGTGAGGAGGAGCAGAGCGCCTCGCATGGACGGACCAGGCGTACGTCCAGAGGCGCGGGCTGACACGAGGGCCCTCCGGGACTCGCGCCGCAGCCACGCACGGAGCACGTTCCTATTGTGGACAGGTGGATGAGGCGCACGACCGTCTGATGGAAGACTCCGCGAGAGAGCACGACGTGCTCGTGCTCGCGAAGACCGTCGCGGCGAACGACTTCCCGGTCGAGCGCGCCTCGGTCATCGGCATCGACCGCGAGAGCGGACGGCTGCTGCGGCTCTCGCCCTTCCCGTGGAAAGGCGCGGACACCGACCCGCCGATCCTGCGCTGGGCATGGATCCAGGTGCGCACGGTGGCGGCCGCGTTCGACCCGAGGCCCGGTTCAGCGGGTGTCGAGGGCGAGGTGCTGCAGACCGCGTACGTCGAGGCGAAGGACGGCTGGCGGCTGCGCTGGCCGTTCGTGCGAGCACACCTGCACGGCTCGGTCGAATCGCTCCAGGAGAGCGTGCGCGCGGGTGCCGCGAGCGCCGGTTTCGTGAAGCCCGGTCCCGAGTGGGATCTCATGCAGCTGCCGCTGCGCGTGACGTTCCGGTGCGCGAGCGACGAGTGCCGGGGACCACACGAGCTGCCGGTGCTGGATTGGGAGCTTCACGAGATGTCGCGAGCGGCGCGCGAGCGGCACGGGGCGGTCTGGGCCACGAAGTTTCGCGAGACCTGGGGCCGCGGGCTTGTGGAGAAGTACGACGTGCATGTCCTGGTGTCGTCGTACGCGCAGTCACCGTCGAAGCTGTACGTGGCCGGGCTGTTCTACCCGCCGCGCGAGCGTGAGGACGACCACGCGCATGCGCACCATGCGCAGCACCGTGCCCATCTCCGCGATGCGCCCGCATAGCGCCGCCCTGCAGGAGGAGAGACCTGGGTCGCATCACGCCCTCCGTCAGGCGAGGGAGGACGTTGCCCGACCGCGGCGCGGGGATCATCTAGAGCTGTCCGGCGAGCTCCGAGGGTGCGTCGGTACGTCTGGCGCCGAGCTCGCCTTCCTTGCCGTGATACCCATGCGGGAAGATCCGCAACAGGAGGTAGGTGCCCGTCACGGGATCGTCGACGCGCTCGATGATGCGTGACGGTCCCCACTTCGAGTCGAACTGATCGCTCACCGACGGCTTCGCCATGCCCGGATCGAAGCCGACTTTGTCCCACTGCAGCACCGCATAGCCCCGAACGACGCGCTCCTCGTCGCCGCCCGCGTCGGGACGCCAGGTGTGGCTCCCGTCGTGCTGCCGCTGACACACGGCGGGCGATCCAGAGTGCATCGTGACCCACTTGTCGATGTCAGCGTCCTTGGTCTGCGCGCCCTGCGGATAGGCCTCTCGATGCAGCCGCTCGCCGTCGGTGCAGAGGTAGTAGAAGAGCACGCACAAAGTCTACGCATCTCCCCGCGCCCGTCGCCGCCTTGCCCCATGGCCGCCGAAGGTCCCGCCCTCGCTCAGCATCTCAGAATGGTGCTCATGGGCCGGACCATCACCGTCCATGGATGCCGCATCCGCGCGATCGAGGCTGGTCCCGCCGACGGTGACCCCGTCCTCTGCGTACACGGCCTCGGTGGGTGGGCAGAGAACTGGAGGGAGACGCTGCGGGCGCTCGGCGATGCCGGGTTCCGCGCGGTGGCCATCGATCTCCCCGGGTTCGGCCAGAGCGAGGTCCCTTCCCGAGTCTCGTACTTCCGTGGTGAGGGGGCGCTGTACGCGCGACTCGTTCCCGGCGTGCTCGACGCGCTGGGCATTCGCCACGCACACGTGCTGGGGCACTCGCTCGGAGGCGCGGTCGCCTACATGGGCACGGTGAGCGCGCCGGATCGCGTACGCAGCCTCACGCTCGTCGCGCCGGGAGGCCTGGGCCTCGACCTTCCCTGGCCGCTGCGTCTCGGCTCGGTGCCCTTCGTCCGCAGGCTGATCAGGCGCGGCAGTCAGCGTGCGGCGCGGGCCGGGCTCGCCAGCTGCTTCCGCGAGCCCCGGCGGATCCCGCCGACCCTGCTCGAGGAGTGCGACCGGTACGCGCGGAGCAGCGTCCCGGAGACGCTCCGGGTCCTCCAGGCGGGGGTGACGCTCCGCGGCCTGCGGCGCGATATCCAGTCGGAGTGGCTGTCGCGCGCCGGGCGTTACCGCGGACCGGTCCTCGTCGTGTGGGGGGAGGACGACATCGTGCTGCCGATCTCCCACGCTCGCGCCGCCGCGGAGCTCTTTCCGCGCGCGGTGCTCGAGCGCATCGGGGACGCGGGACACCTGGTCATGGTCGAGCAGCCAGAGGCGTTCCACAGGGTCCTCCTTCCGTACCTACTGGCGCAACGGGCCGAAGCGGTACGCTCGAACGAGTGAAGACGCGCTCGCCCGCCCCGGCCGTCGTCGTCACGCCACGTGCGAAGCTCCGCCTTCCGGCCGGCGAGGTGATCGGTGACTATCGCCTCGCCTTCCGCAGCCGCCTCGCGAGCGTGTCCGGTCGTCGGGAGGTCCTCACGGGCAAGGCACCGTTCGGGATCTTCGGCGACGGCAAGGAGATCGCTCAGCTCGCGATGGCCAAAGCGTTCCGGCCCGGTGACTGGCGCACCGGCTACTACCGGGACCAGACGTTCGCGTTCGCCACCGGCATGGCCACGCTGAGCCAGTTCTTCGCGCAGCTGTACGCCGACCCGGATGACGACCATGACCCCTTCTCCGCGGGACGCCAGATGGTGAGCCACTTTGCTTCGCGCACGATCGGGCCGGACGGCCACTGGCTCCGCATGTCCGAGACCCCGAACACCGCCGCCGATCTATCGCCGGTCGCCGCTCAAATGCCGCGGGCGCTCGGCCTCGCCTACGCGTCCAGGCTCTATCGTGAGGATCCCGGCCTCAAGGATCCCTCCGATGGCTTCTCGCGTGGCGGTGATGAGGTCGTCTTCGCGACGAGCGGGAACGCGGGCACGAGCGAGGGACTCTTCTGGGAGACGCTGAACGCCGCCGGCGTTCTGCAGGTACCTCTCGCCATCTCGATCTGGGACGATGGCTTCGGGATCTCCGTCCCGAATGAGATCCAGACCACGAAGGGCTCGATCTCCAAGATCCTCACGGGATTCGCGCCCGCCGACGGCTTGAAAGGCGTCGACATCCACGTCGGGAAGGGCTGGGACTACCCCGGGCTCTGCGATCTGTACGTGACCGCCATCGCCGCCGTGCGCAAGGATCACGCCCCGGCGCTGTTCCACATCATCGAGATGACGCAGCCTCAAGGGCACTCGACGAGCGGCAGCCACGAGCGCTACAAGTCCAAGGAACGGCTCCGCTTCGAGGCGGAGGGCGATCCGATCGCGCGAATGCGCAGGTGGATGGTCGAACATGAGCTGGCGTCCGCCGAGCAGCTCGACGAGCTCGAGGCGACGGACCGGCGCGAGGTCGAGCAGCTCCGCGAGGCCGCGTGGGACCAGTACCAGGCACCGCTGCGCGAGGAGCACGGTCGCCTGGTGGCCCTGCTCGAGCGCGCGCGCGCGGAGTCGCCCGGCGCCGGGCTGGATGGGATCCTCGACGACGCCCGCCGGCCGCAGGAGCTGAGCCGGCGCCTCGTCGTCGCGAGCGCACGTCGGGCGCTCCTGCTGCTGCGCTCGAGCGAAGGTGAGGCGAAGCGCGAGCTGGCGGCGTTCACTGAGCAGCGCCGGTCCGAGAACGACCGGCGATTCAACTCGTACCTGCTCAGCGAATCGGCGGACTCACCGCTCCGGATCGAGCCTGTCGCGCCCGTATTCTCCGAGTCATCCGCGAGCGTTGACGGACGCCTCGTCGTGCTGCGCTGCTTCGACGCGAACCTGGCGCGAGATCCTCGGATCCACATCATCGGCGAGGACATCGGAAAGCTGGGCGACGTGAACCTCGTGTTCGAGGGCCTGCAGGCGAAATACGGCCCGCTGCGGCTCACGGACACGGGCATCCGCGAGGCCACGATCCTGGGGCAAGGCATCGGCGCGGCGCTCCGTGGGCTGCGCCCCGTGGTCGATATCCAGTACGTCGACTACTTCCTCTACGCGCTGGAGATCGCGTCCGACGACCTCGCCACGCTGCACTTCCGGACGCATGGCGCGCAGAAGGCGCCGGTCGTCATCCGGACGAAAGGACACCGGCTGCAGGGCATCTGGCATACCGGCTCACCGATGGGGGTCATCCTCCACGCGCTCCGCGGCGTCCACCTGGCCGTGCCGCGGAACATGACGCAGGCGGCCGGCTTCTACAACACGTTCCTGCGCGGCGACGACCCGGCGATCGTGATCGAGGTCCTGAACGGCTACCGCTTCAAGGAGACTGTGCCCGACAACATTGGTGAGTTCACGCTGCCGCTTGGCGTGCCGGAAGTGATCCGCGTCGGCACCGACATCACGCTGGTCACCTATGGAGCGCTCTGCCGGATCGCGCTCGACGCCTGCAAGCTCTTGGAGACGATCGGGATCTCCGTCGAGGTCATCGACGTGCGCACGCTGTCGCCCTTTGACACGGGACACACCATCGTCGGATCGGTAAAGCGGACGGGCGCCCTCCTCGTCGTCGACGAGGACGTGGCGGGTGGCGCCTCCGCCTACTGCATGCAAAAGATCCTCGAGGACCAGCGTGCGTACGAGCACATCGACGTGATGCCGAAGACCCTTACCGCGAAGGAGAACCGCGCCGGCGTCGGCCAGGACGCCGACTACTTCGCGAAGCCGAA
>JACDAF010000106.1 GCA_013695575.1 Chloroflexota bacterium
ATGGTCGGGGTCATGGAGGGGGCGCTGAGCGATCTGCGCACCGGCCTCCCGAAGCAGATGGTCGAGGTCCACGAGCCGATGCGGCTCCAGCTCGTGGTCGAGGCCAAGATCGAGGTGCTCGGCGCGATCTACGGCCGCCAGAAGGCGATCCAGGAGCTGCTCGGGAACGCCTGGGTGCACCTCATCGCGATGGATCCCGACACCGGCGAGCTTCGCATCTTCCTGCCGCGCGGCGAGTTCGCGCTCTGGGACCGGCCGCCCTCGCCGCTGCCCACGGTCCCGTCCTCCTTCGACTGGTACCGGGGAAAGAGCGGCTTCCTGCCACCGGCGCACATCGCGCCGGCGGCGCCGACGGCGTAGTGAGCCCCTTCGACGCCGCGGTCCTGCTCATCCCGGGGCTGCCGCTCGCCGCGGCGCTCGCCACCGGCGCCGGCGCGCTCATCTCCGACGGCTACCCCCGCCGCCTGATCGAGCGTTCGACGGCGGGTGCGATCCTCGGCTCGTTCCTCGCCGCGCTGTGGGTGCTGGTGCAGGTCGTCGGCGATCCGCGCGCCCGCGAGGTGACCGTGTACCGCTGGGTCGCCAGCGGCGACTTCGGCGTGGACATCGCCTTCTTCATCGACCCGCTGTCCGCGGTCATGGTCGCGATGGTCACGGGTATCAGCTTCGTCGTGGCCGTGTTCTCGATCAACTACATGCACAACGAGCGCGGCTTCGCGCGCTTCTTCGCGGTGCTCTCGCTGTTCGTGTTCGCGATGCTCGTCCTGGTGATGGGGTCGAGCTACGTGCTCCTGTTCCTCGGCTGGGAGGGCGTCGGCATCTGCTCCTACCTGCTCATCGGCTTCTACCAGGACCGGCGCAGCGCCGCCGGGGCGGCGACCAAGGCCTTCGTCATGAACCGTGTCGGAGACGCGGGCTTCCTCGTCGGGATCCTCCTCATCGTCACGACCTTCGGGAGCGCCGACTACCTGGTCGTCTTCGCCGGCGCAGCCGACCTCGACCGCGGTCTCGCCACCGCGATCGGCCTGGCGCTGCTGCTCGGCGCGATCGGGAAGTCCGCCCAGCTGCCGCTCGCCTCGTGGCTGCCGCGCGCGATGGAGGGGCCCACGCCGTCGAGTGCGCTCATCCACGCCGCGACCATGGTCACCGCGGGCGTGTACCTCGTCGCGCGCAGCCACCCGCTGTACGAGCGCGCGCCGGATGCGCTGCTCGTCGTCGGCCTGGTTGGGGCCGCGACCGCGCTGTACGGCGGGGTCGCGGGCCTGGTGCAGACGGATATCAAGAGCGTGCTCGCCTTCTCGACGACCTCGCAGCTCGGGCTCATGTTCGTCGCCTGCGGTCTCGGCGCGTACGCCGTGGCGATCTTCCACCTGGTCGCGCACGCGTTCTTCAAGACGCTCCTCTTCCTCACGGCGCCGTCGATCCTCCACCAGCTGCACGGCGGCGCCGACCCGCAGGCGGAGGGCGGCCGGTGGCGCATCGCGCTGCCACACCGGCTCTTCCTCGCCGGCGCGGTGGGAGTCGCGGCGGTGCCGTTCGTCGCGGCGTGGCAGCAGGGCGGTTCCATCGGGCGCAGCGGCGCGCCGATCCTCCTCGCGGCCGGAGGGATCGCCCTCTTCGCGGCGGCCTTCGCCTCGCGGCGGATGGTCGAGGTGAGTTTCGGCGGGCACGGCGGCGACGCTCACGGACACGGCGCGCGTCCGCCCGTCGCGATCGCGCTCGCGGTGGTCGCGCTCATCGCGCTCGCGGGCGCCGCCTTCGGTCTCCTGCCGGGCGGGCTCGACGGCACCTGGTGGCGGGCCATCCTCGGGCCGGCCGTGCCCGCCTCGAGCCAGCTGCCGGCGGCGCACCCGCTCCTCGGGCTGGTCTTCCTCGCCGCGCTCGCCCTCCTGCTCCTGGCCGGCTGGGTGGCCCCGCTCGTCTTCGACCGCTTCCGGCCCGACCGCCCGGCGCCGCTCCCCGGCGCGGCGGGGCTGTACGCCGCTGCGCTCGAGCGCTTCTGGCTCGATGAGCTCATCGACCGGATCGTGCTCCGACCGGTCCGCCGGCTCACGCTCGTGCTCGACGGCATCGACGCCTGGCTCGACCGCGCGACGGGCATCCCGGAGGCCCCCGCGCCTCGCCGCGGCATCCCGCTCCCCGAGGCCACGGGATTGGCGCCGACCCATGAGCACGCGGGCGGCCTGGGTTGGGCCACGCGTCTCGGCGCGAACGCGGCGAGCGCGCTCGAGCTCGGGGGCCTGCGCCGTGCCGCGGGCCTGCCCGGCCTGCTCACGCGGTTCGCCGCGGGCGCGGCGCAGTGGATCGAGGTCAGCGTCGTGGGGCGCGTCATCGCGGGCGTCACGACCACGACCGATCGCGGCGCGGGGCTCTCGCAATGGTCCGAGCACGAGGTCATTGACCGCACGAGCGGGCTCATCCCGGCGCTCACCGAGCGCCTCGCGCGGCTCTCCGGGGTCCTGGAGAAGGAGGG
>JACDAF010000110.1 GCA_013695575.1 Chloroflexota bacterium
TCCTGTCCGACGACCTGGGCGCGGACGATGAGGTCCGCCGCGTCAGCCATGAGGTCGAGCGACCGGTAGTCGTGGCTCCAGCTGACGGTGCAGTCGCGCTCGGCCGACGCCAGCACGCGAGGCGCGGCGGCCTCGGGCTGCGGAATCTGCTCGCTCGCCTGTCCGGCAGGCTCGCGCACGCCGCTCGAGTGGGCGGCAAGGAGAGCGGTGGCGAGGAGGAGCGCCCGCATCCAGAAGTACCGACGTCGCAGCGACGGGAACGTTCCGCTAACCCGGCGCGGCTCCGCGCCGGCGCACGAAGCGCGTCGCGTACACCTGGTCGCCGAGCGAGAGCACCTTGTTGTCCACCCACCCGGTGGCGAGGCCGGCCGACTGCATCTCCTCCCAGCTGGGGGTGTCGGCCCGCTCGAACGCGCGCTTCCAGACGGCGACCCAGACCGCGCCGTCGGCGTGGCTCACGCGCACAAGGTCTGCCAGCAGAGCGTCGGCGTCGCAGGGCTCGAGCGCGAAGCAGAGCACGAGGCCGTAGCGGCCCGCGAAGTACCGGAGCGGCAGCTCGATGTCGCTGCGGTCGAGCTGCCCGGCGAGGTGCTCGATCGCACGGTCGTAAGCCCCCACGTCGCCGACCCGCAGCGCCGGACGGCCCGGCTTGATGCCGAGCCTCGGTACGACCTCCTCCACCGCCCGAAGTCCCCTGGGACGCACCACCGGGCGAGCATCGCACGGCCCGCGGAATGCATCAGGGCAGGGCGATGGGTGCATTCGACGCCGTCCGCAAGCGCCGGCCGCGTCCGATCCTCGTCGTGGACGACGACACCGCCATCCGAGACTCGACGAGTCAGATCCTTACCGACAGCGGGTTCCGCGTCGTCGAGGCGCGCGACGGGGCCGAGGCCCTGCGCGCCATCGACGTCGAGCAGCCGGCGCTCATCGTGCTCGACGTGCAGATGCCCGGTATCGACGGCCCAGCGTTCGCGCGCGAGCTTCAAACCCGGCTGCGCCGCGTCCCGCTGGTGATCCTGACGGGCGTCCCGGATCCGAAGCGCGAGGCCGACCGCTGCAACGCGGAGGCCTTTCTACGCAAGCCGTTCGACGCCGACGAGCTCGTGCGTCTGGTGCGGAAGTTCGCCTCCTAGCCTGACTACCACCGCGGGACAACGGAGAGCAGCAGCAGGGTCACGGCGGCAGCCGCGACGTGACCGCCTATCCTCGCGCGGTGCCCGCCACCCTGCTCGTTCGGGACGGCGAGACGGCCGTCGAACGGCCCGCCGCCGACCTGTCGGAGCTGCGCGACCGGCCGTGCTGGCTCGACCTCGTCGCACCGCGTGAGCAGGACCTCGCGCTCGTCGCTGAAGAGCTGGGCCTCCATGCGCTGGCGATCGAGGACGCGCTCCAGCGGCACGAGCGGCCGAAGATCGAGTCGTACGAGGGTCACTACTTCATCGTCTTCTACGCGCTCGAGGCGCGAACGCCAGACGTGGTGCGGCATCACCAGGTGTCGATCTTCGTCCTACAGAACGCGATCGTCACGGTCCACGGCGAGGAGTTCTCGGCGCGGCTCGCGGTGGAGAAGCGCTTCCGCGACGGTCTTCTCGCGACCACCGGGCTGCTGCTCCACGCGCTGCTCGACACGATGGTCGACCAGTACTTCGAGATCGTCGACGCATTCGGCGATCGTGTCGAGCTCCTCGAGTCGCTCATCATCGATGACACCGCGAAGGCGTACCAGGCATCCTTGCGCGAGCTCTTCCTGCTGAAGCGCGACCTCGTCCAGATCCGCCGCGTCGTCGCGCCTGAGCGCGAAGTGCTGTCGGTGCTCGCGCGAGGCGACATCCAGGAGCTGCGAGAGCAGGGGCGCCGCGCGTACTACCAGGATGTGTACGACCACATCGTTCGCGTCACCGAAGAGATCGACACGTTCCGCGATCTCACGAGCAACGTCATCGACGCGCACATCGCCGCCGCGTCGAACCGGTTGAATGGGGTCGTGAAGGTGCTGACGTCCGCGGCCACGGTGCTCCTGGTGCTCTCCGTCATCACCAGCTTCTTCGGGATGAACTTCACTGCGCTGCCCTTCGAATCGGACGTCGCGTTCTGGGTCGCGATGGCGGCGATGGTCCTGGCCGGTGGGCTGCTGTTCGCGTACTTCCGCCGCAAGGAGTACCTCTAGGGTGCGGAGCGGCGAAGGCTCCGCTATCCTGACCCTTGCCTTGGCCTGTACCCGCACCCCGGGTGGAGCGCGTTGAACGCGGCGATCCTGGGCCAGGTCGGACTCATCATCGCGATCCCTATCGCTATTGGCGCCTGGCTCGGCCTCAAGCTCGACGAGGCGACCGGTACCTCGCCATGGGGATTGCTCGGTCTGATCTTCGCGGGAATGGTCATCGCAGGATTCGGGGTCGCAGCCCTCATCAAGCGCTTCTCGGACGAGAACCCGACGACCGCGTCGACCGGGCGGGCGCGCGAAGCGGGGCAGCGCTGGGAGGCGGAGATCCGCGAGCGTGAGCGAAAGCGCGAGCTGGGAGAGGACGAGTAAGGGTGGATCTTCTGTTCCCGCACGGGCTCAAGTACCCGCCCGACTTCCACATCCCGCCGCTCACCGGGACGGAGATCCTGCGTGTCGGCCCGCTTTCGTACACGAACTCCCACTTCACGATGCTCCTCGTCGGCGCGTTCCTGGTGGCGCTCGCCTGGCTCGGCACCCGGCAGAAGCGTGACGTGCCTGGCGGCCTCCAGAACGCGGTCGAGATGCTCGTGCAGGGTCTCGAGGACTTCGTCGTCTCCATCGGCGGGCCGCGCGCGAGGAAGTACCTCCCGCTGTTCGGCACGCTCTTCCTGTTCATCGTCGTGTCTAACTGGCTCTCGGTGACGCCGTTCTTCGGACAGGTCGAGCTGCTGCGGGCGCCGACGAGCGACTACCACGTCAACTTCGGCATGGCCGTCATCGCGTGGCTCGCGTACCAGAGCGAAGGGTTCAAGAAGTTCGGCGTCGGCTACATGTCGCGCTGGTTCAACTTCAGCGGCTTCAAGGAAGGCGCGTTCGTCGGTGCCATCTTCGTGCTGGTCGGGCTCATCGAGCTCTTCAGCGAGCTCTTCCGGATGCTCACGCTCACGCTCCGGCTCTGGGGCAACGTGCTCGGCGGCGAGATCATGCTCGTGGTCATGAGCGGGCTCCTGTTCCTTCCGGGGCTCGCGATCCCATTCGTCGGGTTCGAGGTCTTCATCGGCGTCATCCAGGGGCTCGTCTTCGGGCTCCTGGTGCTCATGTACTTCGTGCTCGCGCTCGAGGGACATGGCGACCATGACGAGGAAGGAGCGCACACCGAGGGAACCGCTGAACGCGCCGCATCCCACGAACCGCATCCCGCACTTCAACGCGCGAGCTGATACGGAGTGAGGAAAATCCTCCGAAGGAGATAAGATGGAATTCGCAGGACTCGCCGCCGGCATCGCCGTCGGCTTCGGCGTTCTCGGCCCGGGCATCGGAGTAGGACTCGCGACCGCGAAGGCAGCCGAGGCGATCGGTCGCAACCCCGACGCGGCCGGTGCCATCCGCGCGAACCTCATCCTCGGCGCGGCACTCGCCGAAGGCCTTGGCATCCTGTCGTTCGTGCTCGGCATCCTGCTCTGGACGCGGATCGGCTAGTCGATGCTGCGCTCGCCGATCGCCGCGGAAGGGACGAACGCGTTCGCGCTCGTCGTCGAGCCGTGGTGGGTGCTGGTGTCCATCGTCCAATTCCTCGTGCTGTTCTTCCTGCTGCGGAGGATCCTCTGGGGTCCCGTGACGCAGACGCTCCGCTCGCGCGCCGACCGGATCCGTGAGGGCCTCGAGGCCGCGGAGGCCGCCAAACGCGAGCGCGAGCAGATGCAGGTCGAGGTCGAGCGTCTGCTCGGCGAAGCGCGACGCGAGGCTGCCGCGATCGCGGAGCGCACCACGAAGGCCGCCGAGGGGGCCGCGGCCGACATCCGCGAGTCGGCGAAAGCCGAGGGTGACCGCATCCGCGAGCGCGCCCGCGCGGATGCCCAGCAGCTCCACGACCAGTCCCTCGTACAGCTCCGCCAAGAGGTGGCCGGCCTCGCCGTCCTCGCGGCCACTCGGATTCTGGGCCGCGAGGTCGATGCGAACGCCCACCGTGCCCTCATCGAGCAATCACTCGACGAAGCAGGCGCCCAGCTCGGGAGGTCGACGTAACGGTGGCCCAGAGCGGATCCGCAGCGCGCCGCTACGCTGAGGCCGTCCATGACCTCGCGCGGCGTGACGACGCCGTCGATGCGTATCGAAGCTCGCTCGAAAGCCTCGCGGCGGCGCTTGGGCCACAGACCATGCGCGCGCTCCGCGATCCCAGCGTCCCGATGAAGCAGCGACTCCAAGCCATCGACACGGCTGCCGCGACGCAGCCGAAAGCGATCCGCTCGCTGCTCGCGGTCCTGGCGCAGCGGGATCGACTGCCTCTGCTGCCGGGGATCGCCGCGGCTTTCGGCGATCTCGTCGACAAGCGCGCGGGCATCGCCAAGACCAAGATCACCACCGCGGTCGAGCTCGACCAGGATCAGCGGCGCGCATTCGTCGAGCGTCTCGAGCGTGTCTCGGGCAAGAGGCTCAGCGCGACGTTCGCCGTGGACGAGCGTCTCATCGGCGGCGCGAAGGTGCAGGTCGGCGACCACCTCCTCGACGCCTCGGTCAAGGCGCGTCTCGCCGCGCTCCGTACTCGGCTCGCCGACTAGCGCAGAACAGGAGAACTCCATGGCCACGACCGCGTCAGAGATCACCGAGATCATCAAGTCCCAGATCGAGAGCTTCGAGGGCCAATCCGAGTCTGCGGACGTCGGGACGGTCGTCGAGATCGGCGACGGGATCGCCCGCATCCACGGTCTCGCTGGGTGCATGGCCTCGGAGCTGCTCGATTTCGGTTCCGAGGTCTACGGGCTCGCGTTCAACCTGGAAGAGGACACCGTGAGCGCGATCATCCTCGGCGACTACACGGGCATCCAGGAGGGCGGTGAGGTCCGGACGACCGGCCGCATCGTGGAGACGCCCGTCGGCGACGCGCTGGTCGGCCGGGTCGTCGATCCGCTCGGGCGGCCGCTCGACGGGAAAGGCTCGATCGACACGAAGGAGTCCCGCCCGGTCGACGTGGTCGCCCCCGGGGTCATCACGCGCAAGAACGTCGACACGCCGGTCCAGACGGGTATCAAGATCATCGACGCGCTCACCCCGATCGGTCGTGGGCAGCGTCAGCTCATCCTGGGCGATCGTCAGACCGGCAAGTCCGCGATCGCGATCGACACGATCATCAACCAGAAGGGCCAGGACCTCACCTGCATCTACGTCGCGATCGGACAGAAGGAATCGTCCGTGGCGAAGCTCGTCGCGACGCTCGAGGAGCACGGCGCGATGGACCACAGCATCGTGGTAGTGGCGGGCGCCTCGAGCCCTGCCACCCTCCAGTACATCGCGCCATTCGCCGGATGCGCGATGGGCGAATTTTTCCGGGACAACGGAAAGGACGCGCTCGTCGTCTACGACGACCTGTCAAAGCACGCGTGGGCATACCGGCAGGTCTCGCTGCTCACGCGGCGCCCGCCCGGCCGTGAGGCCTACCCCGGCGACGTCTTTTACCTGCACTCGCGCCTGCTCGAACGCGCCGCGCGCCTCAACGAGGACAACGGAGGCGGCTCGCTCACCGCGCTGCCGATCATCGAGACGCAGGCGAACGACGTGTCGGCCTACATCCCGACGAATGTCATCTCCATCACCGACGGCCAGATCTACCTCGAAACCGACCTCTTCAACCAGGGCATCCGACCGGCCATGAACAGCGGTCTCTCGGTGTCCCGCGTCGGCGGGGATGCGCAGACGAAAGCGATGAAAGCGGTCGTGAGGAGCCTCAAGTCGGACCTCGCGCAGTACCGCGAGCTCGCCGCGTTCGCGCAGTTCGGCTCGGACCTTGACAAGTCGACGCAGGCTCAGCTGCGCCGGGGCGAGCGCGTCGTCGAGGTCATGAAGCAGCCTCAGTACCAGCCGCTGCCGCTGGTCAAGGAGGTCGTGATCATCTTCGCGGTCACCAGCGGTTACCTGGATGACATCCCGGCGGGCAAGGTGCGCGAGTTCGAGCGGGACCTCTTCCGGTTCATGGACTCGCAGCACAAGCAGCTCGCC
This sequence comes from Chloroflexota bacterium, assembly GCA_013695575.1. Taxonomy (GTDB): domain Bacteria; phylum Chloroflexota; class Limnocylindria; order P2-11E; family P2-11E; genus JACDAF01. Next base: position 6,161 of record JACDAF010000110.1, read on the forward strand.
GACTCGATCGCCGAGTCGCGCGCATTCGGCGAGGAGACCGAGAAGCAAGTGCGGGCGATGCTCGACGAGTTCAAGAAGACGGTCTCGTTCGAGGGCAAGGCCCCGGCGCGGACCGGCGATGCCTCGGGGCAGGGCGGCGAGCCGGGGCGGACCGACGACACGACGGGTCAGGCGCCGCCGGACGTTGCCTCGGGTCGGGACGGAGCGGAGGCGGGGACCGACGTTGCCTCGGGCCAGGACGGTGCGTCGTCGCGGACCGACGTTGCCTCGGGGCAGGGGGCCTCGCCCTCGCCCGCCGCTCCAAAGTCGCAGAAGTGAGCATTGTGTCGCTGGCGGCCGGGCTCGTACGAGACCCCCTGCCCCTCGACCTCGGTCCGCGCCTCCTCGGCCCGGGCGAGGGGCTTCGCTCCTAGATGCCGTCAGAGAGGGACCTCCGCCGGCGGGTCAAGTCGGTCAAGAACATCCAGCAGCTGACGCGCGCGATGCAGCTCGTGGCGGCGTCGAAGATGCGCCGCGCGCAGGAGGCCGTCCTCGCCTCACGGCCGTTCGAGGAGAAGCTGCGGCAGGTGCTGAACGAGCTCGCGCC
>JACDAF010000111.1 GCA_013695575.1 Chloroflexota bacterium
GGGAGAGTCGCCGAGCGCTCTCCCGGATCTCGTCCCACTCCGCCCCGCTGCCGGCCACCTGGGACGATCCGTTCCACCGTAGGTCGCAGTCGATCCGGTGGCGCTCCGCGAGCGTGCGGAGGATGACTCGGTTGGTCGTCGTGAAGCGCCAGACCCGCTCAGCCCGCGCGGAGCCGTAGCGCCGGCAGGCCGCGACGAAGTTCTCCGCCACGCCGGCCAGCACGAATCCGGCGTTGCGGCCGCTCGCGCCCTCCGCGACGGTCCGCGCCTCCACGACGACCGGGCGTGCGCCGTCCCGCGCCAGCGCGCAGGCAAGCGCGAGGCCCGCGATCCCTGCCCCGACGATCGCGACGTCCACGCCCACGTCGCCCTCGAGCGGCGGCCAGCGCTCGGCCGGCTCATCGAGCCAGAGACTCGTCATGCGTACAGGCTACGAGGAGGGCTCGGCCCGCTCCGGTGTGACGCGTGCGGCGAGCGAAGCGCGCGGCACTACGCCGGCAGCGTCACGCTCCCCAACGCGTCACCGAGCTCGCGCGACATCGTCTCGGCCGTCGCGGAGAGCAGGCGCACGCGCTCGATCGCCTGCGCGACCGTCTCCTTGAGATCCGGTGTCTGCTTGGATCGCAGGAACGCGATCGCCTGGCGCGAGAGCTCGGGCGGGCTCAGCTGGCTCGCCGCGGTGACGCACCGCTGCCTGCCCGCGGGGTCCATGCCGAGGACGTGCGAATCCCAATTCCGCTGCAGGGCCCGCCAGGCGATCTCGCGGGCGTGCCGCAGGCCCAGCATCCGCAGGTACAGGAGCGCGCGGTCCTGATCACGGATCAGGTCGGTGAAGATCGCATCGGCGGTGCGATCGACGATGGCGGGATCCTCGAAGTCGACGAGAGCCGCGCGAAAGCGGGCCTCTTCCTGCGCGTCCGACTGCGCGGCCACCTGCATCCGCTGCACGTACCGCTGCCACAGCGCGAGGTCGCCGTCCGCGGCCGCGACGCCGACGGCCGCGCGCGCGATGTCCGGGTGCAACGTCTCGCTCCCGCCAAGGTGGGCGTCAACGCGCGCGCGCGCCTCCCGGCGGACGTCCGACGCGGCGGCGGCGAGACCGAGGGCCGAGATGACGATCGCCCGCTTCTCGCGCTCATCCGCGGAGTCGTCCTGCCGCACGTCCCAGCCGAGCCTCTCGAGCTGCGGCCGGAAGAGCGCGTCGACGGCGCTCCGGAAGGCGTCCCTCGTCGCATCGGTCACGACGTGCGACGCGAGCCAGCCTGTGATCTCGGAGAGCAGCGCGAGGACATAGCGGTCGTCCTCCCCCCGCATGCCGCCGATCAGCTCCAGGACCTGGCCCACCGATGCCTTCTGGGCCCGGGCGAGCGCCCACTGGTTGTCCAACAGCGCGAGCCGCTCCTCGGCCGTGAGCCGGCGCACGCTCGCCGCGAGCATCGCGCTCGAGGGGGCGTCAAAGCTCGTGCGATAGAACCCGGTGCCCCCGGCGTTCGGGTAGTACCAGGTGGCCTCGTGAAGCAGGACCGTCTCGACCGCGCTCTCGAGGAGCACACGGAGCTCGCGGATACCATCCGCCGTCCCGTAGCGGATCACCACCGGCACCGGCCACAGCTGCCCAGCCTCGTCGACGGACGGGTCGGAGAAGAACCGCGACTGCCGTAGCGAGACCTCGAGATCGCGGCCGACCGATGTCGCCGTACAGGCGACGAGCGGATGGCCGGGCTCGGTGATCCAGGCGTTGGCGATCTTCGACACGTCCCGTCCCGACGCTTCGTCGAGCGCACGCCAGAAGTCGCTCGCGGTCGCGTTCGCCTCGCGGTACCGGTCGAGGTAGATCCGGACGCCCGCGCGGAAGCTCTCTTCTCCGATGAAGCTCTCGAGCATTCGCAGCACGCCCTGACCCTTCAGGTAGGTCACCGCGTCGAAGCGCTCCGAGGCCTCGTCCGCGTTCTTCGCTTCGATGGAGATGGGATGCGTCGACACGAGCGAGTCCAGGTTGAAGGCCGACGTGTTCTGGGAGACGATGTCGCGGCGGTAGCCCCACTCGGGGTTCAGCGACTCGGTCGCCTTCTCCCCGACGAAGCTCGCAAAGGACTCGTTGAGCCAGAGGTCGGTCCACCAGGCCATGGTCACGAGATCACCCCACCACATGTGCGTGAGCTCGTGGGCGGCGACGCTGAAGCAGCCCTTGAACGCCGCGATCGAGGCGGTGCGCTCGTCGACCGACAGGTAGGTCGTGCGATAGGTGATGGCGCCGGGGTTCTCCATCGCCCCCGCCTCGAAGTCGGCGAGACCGACGGCATCGACCTTCGCGTAGGGGTAGGGGATGCCCGTGTAGCCCTCGAGGTACCCGAGCGCCCGGACGTGTGCGTCGCGCGCATAGACGCCGCGGACGGCGAGCCCCGGTGGAAGCCACACGCGCACCCGGGTGCCACCGACTGTGCTCGCCGGCTCGGTGGATTCGAACGGTCCGACGAAGAACGCCACGAGGTATGACGAGATCTTCTGCATGCGAGCGAAGCGGGTCCGCGTTCGGCCGTCGCCCAGATCGCGCGTCTCCGCCACGGGCGCGTTCGAGAGCGCGGTGAGGCCCGTCGCGTGCGTGAGCTCGATCTGCCACGTCGCCTTGAATTCCGGCTCGTCGAAGCAGGGCATGGCCCGTCGCGCGTCGGCGGCCTCGAACTGCGTCGCGGCGTAGCGCTCCTCGCCGCGCGTCGACCGGTACAGGCCACGCAGCGACTCGCGGATCTCCCCCGTCCACTCGAGATCCATCGTGTGGTCGCCTGGCGGGACCTCCCGCTCGAATGTGAGGGTCGCGGTCTGCGAGTCCCCGTCATACGAGACGGTCGCGCTGCCTGCGCCGTCCACCGACGCGCGCGCGATGTCGAGATCGAGGGAGTGCAGCGTGAGCTCGCGTGAGGCCCGCTCGGTCCGCAGCTCGATCCGCGCGACGCCCTTCGACGTCCAGCTGTCGAGATCGAGGTCGAAGCGGAGCTGGTAGTGACTTGGCCGGACGTCTCGCGGAAGGCGAAAGTCGTTCATGTTCCGCGAAAGGGTAACGCCGCAGACGAGTACGGGC
>JACDAF010000117.1 GCA_013695575.1 Chloroflexota bacterium
AGCAACGCGACCTCGCCGAGCGCGCCGCTGAGCGCCTCGACTATTTCGCGACGCAGCTCGGCCGGCTCGAGGGCATCGCGGATGCGCTCGTCGTCGCGGGGCGCAATGTGCGGCTCTTCCCGCTGCCGAACGTGTCCTGGGTGGCTGTCGGCTAGGGAGCACCTCCCCGCGAGCGGCCCGAGCAGCGACGCCGCACAGTCCGGTCCGCGCGCGGATCGCGGCTTCTGCGTAGAATGCGCGTCAACGCTCGGGGAGGGATCTCGATGTACGGAACAGTTGCACGCATGCGCATGAAGTCTGGCTCGGAGGCGAAGCTGCAGGAAGAAATGACGCGTTACGACAGCCTCAAGATCCCTGGATTCGTGAGCACGACCACCTATCGGATGGACCGCGACCCGAACGAGGTCTACGTGGTCGTGGCGTTCACGGACAAGGAGAGCTACCACGCGAACGCCCGGGATCCCAAGCAGGACGAGCGCTTTAGAAGGATGCGTGAGCTCCTGGCGGAGGACCCCGAGTGGCACGACGGCGAGATCATCGCGTCCAACAGCGCCTAGGACGTTCGCCTACGCCCGCCGCCCGGTCCGGACCCCGCCCGCTGCCGTTGGACCAGCGCGAGGGGAGCTGCCGGGCTCGCCGGGTGGCTCCACCTGCTGCCGTTGCCACGCATCGGTCTGATGACGATTCGGTCATGTCGTATCGATGCCGGACGCTGACACTCACGCGATGTTCGAAGAGACGATTACCGCGCTGGTGTTGCACGAGTTCCGCCTGCGGTCCGCCGCCGACCGAACGACTGCGGCGGACACGGTCGCGTATTGGACGGATTCTGACGATGCGCAGATTCCCTTGCTCTTCGCCATCGACGACCCGCGCGGCCTCGCTCTCGTAGTCGCGCGTCGCAGCGGTGACGACCCGGAGACCGGCCGCGGTCTGCTATCGGAGCTCGTCGCCCTCGGGTCCGAGGCACCGCCGCGGCACTTCACGCCGCGGCTCGTGATCGGGATCCCCAACAGCTCGTCGTACTTTCGTCTGGCGATCACAGAATCGGGGATCAATGATCCAGAGCCGACCGCTGATCCGGCAGCGCGAACGGACGGGCGACCCGATCCCTTCGGAGGTCAGCTGAGGCTGCTGTGGGTCGGTCTCCCCCTCGACACGCCTGCTGGCCTCCTGCTCCTGGCGGGGCAGCAGCTCGACGGGAGCGTGAGCGGTACCGGGCAGGGGACCACACCCTGGCCGTTGCCACTCAGCACTGAGCCCGAGGTGCGGATCTACGCCGGGATTCGCGGTTCACCAAGAGTCGCCCGCACCGGCCATCACGTTGGAGTGCCAACGCCGATCTAGTCAGCCGAGACTGGACGAAGCGAACAAACCATTGCGCGAGGTCGACCTCGGGGCAGTCGATGCCCGCACCTCGACGCATGCGATCACTGCCGCGCGGGTCCCGGCTCGCGCGTTCGCGGGTCGTTCGGTCGACTACCGTTCCGGTGAGTCGTAGAGCGCCTGGTTGCGAGCACTGACGACAACGCTCAAGAGGTTCGCGCCGATAAGTGCGCATACGGCGAGGAAGCCGATCGTGATGAGTCCGGAGGGACTCGATCCGGCGAAGGTCGCCTGCCAAATGCAGGTGTGGGCCAGCTCCCACGGCGTGAACTTGGCCGCCTACCGCGCCAGCGCGCGGCCGAGGCCGATGGAGATTTCGACACGCAGGACCGGCTTCGACACGCCGATTGCGTTTCGGAGTGGCCACAGTCGGGCGAGCGAGTCGTGGACCTGCGAATGCGCGGGCAATCCTCGATCGACGCCGGATCTGGGGCGCTGAGAGCGCTGTACGAAGGCCCGGACCACCCCGCTCCGGGGCCAACTAGCATTCAGAGGGCCAGAGCACGAAATTCGCGAAAAGCACGGGCAACTAGCTCAGCTGGTCAGAGCGTCTCCTTTACACGGAGAAGGTCAGAGGTTCGAGCCCTCTGTTGCCCACCGGTCACGAAAAAGCCAATGAATAGGCCGCTTTCGGCCACAGCGTAGACTCTCTCCTGGACGCCACAGCGCTCACTCAGCGAATAATCTCAGGCGTCTCCGGGAGGGCGATTTGGCGACCCGCACTCAGTCCACCGCCGCGGCGCCGACGATCACGGCGCTCATCCCGAGCTGGCGGCGCTCACTCGTCGCAGCCAATCGTTCGCCCCGGACCGTGCGCCGCTACATCGACGACGTGACGCTCCTCGCGCGGTACCTCGAGGACAACAAGCTTCCGACCGCGATCGCGGCGGTCGGGCGCGAACACGCCGAGATGTTCGTCTCCTGGCAGCTGAAGCACCACAAGCCGGCAAGCGCCGCGACACGCTTTCGGAGTTGCGCAGCGTTCTTCAAATGGGCCCTTGGCGAGGGTGAGATCAAGGACTCTCCGATGGTGCGCATGATCGAGCCGGGCATCCCCGATACGTCCATCCCGGTCATCCCCGACGAGGACATCACGAGGCTGCTCGCGACGTGCGAGAACCGCGCGGACTTCCGCGACCGCCGCGACGCGGCGGCAATGCTGCTGCTCCTCGACGCCGGGCTGCGCGCGAGCGGGCTGTGCGGCATCGTCGTCACGGACGTTGACCTGGACCGCGGCATCGTCCGCGTGCTGCACGCCAAAGGGCGCCGGGTGCGCAACGTGCCGATCGGCGCGCGGACCACGAAGGCCCTCGACCGCCACCTGCGCGCGCGCGCGTCGCACAAGGACG
>JACDAF010000133.1 GCA_013695575.1 Chloroflexota bacterium
TCGGCTTGCCCATCTCTGTCGTGATGAGCAGGGCGTAGCGGTCGCGCCGCTCCCGGAGCAGGGCCGCGAGCGCACGCATGGGAACGGCACGCTCCGCGACCGAGCGCTCGCGCCACGCGACGTACGCGGCCTGGGCTTCCTTGAGCGCGTCCGCGACCTGCTCGTCCGTGAACGGGTCGAATCGACGCAGGACCTCCCCGGTCGCGGGGTTGACGCTCTCGATGGCCATGGCTACAGGATAGGAAAGAGGCGCCGGTCGTCCGGCGCCTCTTCGTTACATGCGGGGATCGACTCCACGGCGCCTATTGATTCTCCTTCAGGATCGCGTTCGCCTTTGCGCCCGCATCCTTGACCGCCTTTTCGGCATCCGCAAGCTTGCCCGTCGCGATCCCGACGAGCATGTCCTCCATGACGGTGCGGATATCCTGCTGGCCGCGGACGTTCGGCTCGGGCACCGCCGTGCCGGAGAGATCGAACGCCGACTTGCCCTGCGTGTCCTTCGCCCAGTACGTCTTCAGCGACGCGTTGTCGGCGGCGCTCTTCCGCACCGGCATGTAGCTGGACTTGATCGCCCAGTCCGCGGTCTGGTCGCCTTCCGCGAACCACTTGATGAACATCCAGGACGCGAGCTGCTTCTCCGGCGTGCTGCGGAAGGAGATGATGTTCGCGCCGTACTGGACGGTCTTCGCCTTCGCGGCATCCGTCTGCGGGATGCTTGTGATGCTCCAGCTCGGTGCCGCCTTGTCCTTCGGGAACGACGACACGAAGAACGGACGGCCCGTGCTGGACTCCTGGACGAACGCCACCTTCCCGACGCCGAAGTCGGTCTGGTAGTCAAAGCCCTTCGGCACGTAGGCGACGCCCTCGCCGAGGAGCTTCTGGAACAGCTTCGCGGCCTCGATGCCTTCCTTGCCGTCCCACGCAACGGCCTTGTTGTCCTCGCTCATGAGGCGTCCGCCGCGGGAGAGGACCCACCCGTTGAACGTCGATGCCGAGGTCGGCGCGGCCCAGCCGTAGCGCGTCACCTTGCCGTCGGCGCCCTTCTGGGTCACCGCACGCGCGACCTTCTCGAACTCGTCCCACGTGCGGGGTGTGGTCTGCCCGGCCGCCTTCAGGACGTCCTCGTTCTGGTACATGATCAGGAGCGACTTCGTGAACGGGAATGAGAGGAGCTTGTTTCCGAACTGCGGAAAGCGGTTCGTGTCCAGGTATGTCTTGAAGATGTCGTCGAGGCTCTCCTTGGGAAGCCCGTTCTTCTTCGAGGCCACGTACGGATCGAGGTCCAGCACGACGTCGGCCTTCTGGTAGTCGGCGACGAAGCTCTCGTAGCCCACCGCGATCTCCGGCAGCGCGCCGGCCTGGATCGCGCCGAGCGTCTTCTGGTACAGCTGGGTGTAGCCGCCCTGGTACTCCATGACGACGGTGACACCCTTGCCGTTCGTGCTGTTGAACTTGTCGACCATTTCCTGGAGCGCTTTCGCGTTCGTGCCGGTCTGCGTGTGCCACAGCGTGACGCTCACCGGACTGGTCAGGTCGATGTCGGCCTCGGTGCTCTGCGCGCCCTGCGGGGCCGTGCTGCCCTGACAGGCCGACGCGACTATCAGGACCGCGAACAGGATCGCCGCCTTCAGCTTCATGCTGCCCTCCTACTCCCGTGCCTTGGACCCTCACTGTTCGGTACGTGTACGTGCCCGCGATGGACGTGCTGTGAGCGGCGTGTGTCAGCCGCGGATGCCGGCTCGCGCGTATCCCTGGATGAGCTGTCGCTGCGCGACCAGGAACAGAACGATGACCGGCAGTATCACGAAAGTCGCCGCCGCCATCGTCAAATGGTACTGCGACCCGAACTCGCTGGAGAACACCTGGACGCCGAGCTGGACGGGCCGCAGCTCGTCCTTCGACGTGACCAGGAGCGGCCACAGGAACGCGTTCCACGACGCGAGGAAATTGAAGAGCGCGACCGTGACGAGCACCGGCGTCGAGTTCGGCAGCAGGATGCTCCAGAGGAACCGCAGGTGCCCCGCGCCATCGATCCGCGCGGCGTCGAACAGCTCCTTGGGGAAGGAAAGGAAGAACTGGCGCAGGAGGAAGATCGAGAAGCCCGACGCGACGAACGGGAGGATCTGCGCCCAGTACGTGTCGTAGAGGTTCAGGTACCGGCGGCCCATGATCACGAAGTTTGGGATGATCGTCGCCTCATTCGGGATCATCAGCGTGGCGAGGACGAGCGTGAAGATGACCGACTTGCCCTTGAACTCCATGCGGGCGAACGCGTACGCCGCGAGCGTCGCCGTGATGAGCGTTCCGATCGTTACCGACGTCGCCACGAGGATCGTGTTCAGGAAGTAGCGTGCCCACGGCGCCTCGCTCCAGGCTGTCGCGAAGTTCTCCGGGTGCAGCTCGCGCGGAATGAGCGTTGGCGGGAACTGCGATGCCTCGAAGAAGTCCTTGAACGCGGTCGTGAGCATCCAGTAGAAGGGGAAAACGAGGAGCGCCGCGAGCGAGCCGAGCCACAGGTGCTTCAGCACGCTCGAGGGGCGAAACGGGCGACGGCGCGGCTTCACCGCCGCGCTGGCGTCAGTCGTGTCGCCTCGGCTCGCGAGCATCGCTCGTGCGTCCGCGCCGCCGTGCGCGACGTCGCGTTCCGCCCTCGCTCACTCGTAGTGCACCCGGCGGCCGACGAGGCGGAACTGGAAGAACGTGAGCAGCAGGATGATCCCGACCAGGATGAACGCCATCGCCGAGCCGATGCCGAAGTTGCCTTGCTGGAAGAACGTGCGGAAGATCTCGAGCGACACCACGCGGGAGGTGTCGAGTGGGCCGCCGCGCGTCATGACGAAGACCTGGTTGAATGCGCGCAGCGCGCCGATGGTCGCGATGATCAGCACGAAGAAGGTCGTCGGCGACAGGAGCGGCATCGTGATCTTCCAGAAGATCTGCCGCTCCGTGGCCCCGTCGATACGCGCAGCCTCGTAGTACTCGGGTGAGATGCTCCCGAGACCCGCCATGAAGATGACGACCTGATAGCCGATGAAGTGCCAGACCGTGAAGATGCACACGCCGATGAGCGCGAGGCTCGGGCCGGCGGCCCATGCGGGAACGCCCAGACCGAGGCCGCCCGCGATGAGCTCGATCACGCCGCTCGGCTCGTCGAGCCAGCGCTGCGCCGGTAGCCCGACGCCCTCGAGTGCCCAGTTCATCAGCCCGTAGGTGGGGTTGAATATCCATGCGAAGACGATGGCGGCCGCCACCGTCGACGTGATGTATGGCATGAAGTACGCGGTACGGTAGAAACCGCGGGCGCGCAGCGGCCGGAATAGCACGACGGCGATCCCGAGCGCGATCGCGATCTCGATCGGCACCGTGAACAGGACATACGTGAAGGTCGTGCCGAGCGACTTCCAGAAAGCCTCGGACCGAGGCCCCCACAGGACGTCGGCGTAGTTCTGCAGACCAACGAACGGTCCCTGGATGATCACCCAGCGGAAGAGCGAGATCCAGAACGCGAAGAAGGCCGGAAAGAACTCGAAGACGCCGAGACCGATGATCGCCGGCAGGAGGAACAGCCATGCGTGCACGTTCTCGATGAGCGTGCGCCGGCGGCGGCCCTGTGGCGTCGCAGCCGGACGTGCCGAGACCACCCCTGCAGCCACCTATGGGCGATGATACGAGCGGTGCCCATCTACGACTACCGGTGCGACGCATGCGGACATGCCTTCTCGGCGGTCCAGTCCTACCAGGACGCGACGCTTGAGATCTGCCCCCAGTGCGG
>JACDAF010000145.1 GCA_013695575.1 Chloroflexota bacterium
CCTCCGGCCCGGCAAGCCCGGCCAGGGAGTAGCGGCCGAGCGTCTTGAAGGTCACGCCCTGGGTCCGGCTGCCGGCGAGCGCATCGTGAGCTGCCGACGACAGCAGGATCTGGCCGCCGTGGCCGGCGGAGCAGATCCGGGAGACCGTCGGCACGGCGATGCCCACGTAGCCGGTGTCACCGAGCGTCGTACGGCCGCTGTGGATCCCGATGCGGACGCGGACCTCCGAGCCGTCCGGCCACTCGCGCTCCCGCAGTGACCGCTGGATCGCGAGGGCAGCGTCCAGCGCGCGAGTCGCATCGCCAAAGACGGCGAAGAACTCGTCAGCCCGGGCGTCGACCTCGTGTCCGTCGGCGCCGCGCACGCTGGCCCGGATGAGCGCGCGAACATCGCGCAGGAGACCGGCGTAGGCATCGCCGAGCTGCCGGAGCAACCCGGTCGATCCTTCGATGTCGGTCAACAGGAAGGTCACCGTCCCTCGCGGGAGCTTTGCGAGATCCGTAGCTCGCGCCGTGATCGCGCCCACTTGGCGCTCCTTCCGGAGCTGACCGTCGAAGAAGCCGATCGGCACGATGCCGTACTTCTTCGCCGCTCGGAGGAGCCGCTGCCGGGCTCGCTCGCGGGCGACATCGTCCTCGAACGTCGTCCGGTCGAAACGGGCGAGCGCGTTGCGGACGTGCGAGACGTCGTGGATCGGAAGGCGCCTGCGGCCCGCGGAGTCGACGTACGCGAACGCGCTACCCGGCAGACGGGCGCGGGCGGAGGCGCTGAGTGGTGGCATCGGCTTTGACTCCCTCGAGTGCCGATGATATTCGGCCTGGCCCGCTGAAACCCCGCCCTGAACGCGAGACGCGCAACACTTCTAGAAGGAGAGGCCGATGTCGAACGTGGCGGTGTAGCCGCCGGTGCCGCTCGGGGTGCACTGGAGCGTGAGCTGGCGGCCAGCCTGTCCGTATATCCCGTCATTCACGTTCCGCGTTGAGCGGCTCGGGCGCTGCGAGTACGGGGCTTGGGCGAACACGGAGTCCGTGAGGGAATCATCGAAGAACAGCTGCGAGCTGAACTCCTGGCTGCCCGAGCGGATCTTGAAGTGCAGGTGGACGGTGCGGCCCTGGTACCAGCCTGGGTACACCGTGGTGAAGCTGGCCCGCCCCTGCGCGTCGGTCCGCTGCGAGCCGCGCAGGAACTTCCTGCCCGCCCCCGATCCAGGGACGTCCGAGTACACGCCGAGCGCGTCGCACTGCCAGAGATCGACGACCGCGCCAGGGAGCCCCGCGCAGGTGGTCCCGCTGACGCGCGAGACATTCAACGCGAGCACGAGGGAAGCTCCGGCGCTCACGGCGCCCGTTGCGGGGTCGCTGCGGATATCGGAGCGATCGAGCCGCTCGTCCACGAAGAACGGGCCATCGGTGAGGGCGGGTCGCACGACGCAGGACGGCACCGCGACCGAGCCGGATGAGGTCGCGCCCGGCGTCGCGGCCGACCCCGAGCTCGCCGGGGCCGTTTCGGCTGCGCCGGGCGACGGCGAGGTCAGCGCTGGTGCTGCGCAGGCGACAAGCAGCGCGGAGCCACCGAGGAGTGCGAGGACCTCGCGCCTGCTCAGCACGCGGCCGACAGGGATGTCGTCGTCCACCGGAGAGGCGTGCGGCGTGCCCTCGTCAGGAGTCATGGCATGACGCGCGTCGATCCATAGCGAGCATTGTCCGCCGCCGGTCGCAGCCCCAGGCCCCCGTTACCCCCGGCCTCCTCCCGCCAGATCCTTCACGTAGAGCGCCTCGGTGATGCCCGGCCGCGCGAACCCGGGCAGATCCCCGACGTGCGCGTAGCCGTGGCGTTCATAAAAGACGCGGGCGCGCCGGTTCGAGGTCGTCACCAGCAGCGTGAGGTGGCGGCATCGCGCCGCGTGCGCGGCGCGTTCCGTGCGGGCGAGGAGAGCGGTCCCTGTTCCCCGTGACCGCGCGCCGTCGGCGACCAGCAGCAGGCGCAGGTATGCGCTTCGGTCGAGGGCGCGGGTCGTGATGAGCCAGGCGAGGCCGACGATGCCGTCGCGATCGAGCGCGACGAAGAGCGCGTCTCCTCCACGCAACCCGCTCCCGAGGCTCGAGCGCGCCCCGGCCGGGGTCACGCCGTAGCGCCGGAGGAGGGCCGACCCCGCCATGAGCCTGGCGAGCGGCGCGAGGTCGTCCGGGGTCGCGCGCGCGATCCTCATCGACGCTGCGGGTCCAGCGTGTCACGCAGGCCGTCTCCGAGGAGGTTGAAGCCGAGCACCGCGAACATGATGGCGAGGCCCGGGAAGAGCGCCAGGTGCGTAGCGAGCTCGAGATGTTGGCGCCCCTCGTTGAGCATCACGCCCCACGACGGCGCGGGAGGCTGCGCCGATAGCCCGAGAAAAGAGAGCGCGCCCTCCGTCAGGACCGCCCACGACAGGGCGAGGCTGATCTGCACGATGAGCGTCGACGTGAGGTTCGGCAGGATGTGGCGGAGCACGATGCGGCTCGGGGTCGCGCCGACCGAGCGTGCCGCCTCCACGAACTCCCGGGCCTTGAGGGCCAGCACCGGCGCGCGCACGACCCGCGAGAAGATCGGCGTGTAGACGACGGCGATGGCGATGATCACGTTCCGTGGGTCAGGTCCGAGGGCGGCCACGATCCCAAGCGCGAGCAGGATCGCCGGGAATGCGAAGAACACGTCCATCACGCGGCCGATCGCGAGATCGAGCGTTCGGCCGACGTAGCCGGACACGAGGCCGATGGCTCCGCCGACCAGTGCCGCAGCGGCGACCGACAGCACCGCCACTCGCATCGAGAGCTGTGCCCCGTGAAGGATGCGGCTCAGCAGGTCCCGGCCCAGTGCGTCGGTGCCGAACGGGCGCTCGAGGCTGGGCGCGGCAAGCCGCTGCCCGGAGAGCTCGAGAGGGTCGCGCAGGGGAAGGAACCCCACGACGATCGCCACGAGCGCGAGGCTGCCGACCATGGCGAAGCCGAGCAGGGCGACCGGCTCGCGCCCGGCGGCGGACGCGAGGCTGTGCCAGCGCGACGGCGCGCTCGCGACCGCTCCCGGGTCAGCCAAGACGGATCCGCGGGTCGAGGTAGCCGTAGAGCAGGTCGACGATGATGTTCAGCGCGACGAACAGCAGCGCGACGGCGAGCACCGTTCCCTGCACGAGCGCGTAGTCGCGCTGCAGGATGGCGTTCAGCAGCATGCGCCCGACGCCCGGCACGGAGAAGATCTCCTCGACGACGACGGCGCCACCGAGCAGCTGACCGACCTGGATGCCGAGCAGCGTGACGACGACGATGAGAGCGTTCTTCAAGGCATGCCGCCGCAGGACGACGTTCGACGCCAAGCCCTTCGCCCGCGCTGTGCGGACGTAGTCCGCGCCGAGGACATCGAGCATCGCGGATCGCGTCATGCGCATGGTCGCGGCTGCGAGCGCCAGGCCCAGCGTCACGGCAGGAAAGATCAGGAACTGCAGATTGGCGAGGGGATCCTGCGCGAAGTCGACATAGCCCCCCGTATTCGGCATCCATCGCAGATACAGAGAGAACAGAACGATCAGCAGCGTGCCGAGCCAGAAGTTGGGCAACGAAAGCCCGATCAGTCCGGCGACGCGGACCGCCAGATCAAGCCGCGAGCGCGGACGCAGCGCGGAGACGATACCGAGCGGGAGACCGACAGCGACGGCGATGACCGCGGCGGCCAGGGCGAGCTCGAGCGTCGCCGGCAGCCGCTGCGCGATCTCCACCAGCACCGGGCGGCCCGTGCGGATGGAGTAGCCGAGATCACCGTGGAGCAGCGACGTCAGCCAGGTCCAGTACTGCTGCGGGAGCGGTTGATCGAGGCCCAGGTATGCCCGCAGGCTCGCAAGCTGCTCGGGCGTCAGCGCCTGCGAGGTACCGAGGCGGGCGGCGATGGCATCGCCCGGAATGAGCCGGATGAAGAGGAATGTGAGCAGCGACACGCCGATCAGCGTCGGGATCGCGCCGATCAGGCGCTTGGCCACATAGGCGATCACCCCGGGGCCGTTCGATCGCGCGCGGCGTTCTCTGCTTCGGGGTCTACTTGTCCAGCCAGGTCTGCCGCAGGTAGATCACCGACCCCGTCGGAAGGTGGACGAAGCCCTTGGTCGTCGGGAGGGTGGCGTTGTAATCGCGCCCGACGTAGAGCCAGAGGAAGGGCACTCCGTTCACAAGCTCCTCTTGCGCGACCTTGTACAGCTCCTTGCGCTTGGACACGTCGGTCGTCGCGCGGGCCGCCGTGATGGCGTCGCTCGACTTGCCGTTCTGATAGCTCGTCACGAAGTTCAGGTTCCCGTCGTTCGTGAAGTAGCGGAAGAGGTAGAAGTCGGGGTCGGGTCCCCCGCCGTTCAGTCCGGGCGCCATGTCGAAGTCGGCTTTCAGCCAGCGCGCGACCCACTGGGCGAACTCGAGCGTCTCGATCCTCATCTTCACGCCGATCTCCGCGAGCTGCGCCTGCACCAGCTGTGCGATGTCCTTCGCATACGCGGGCTCGGACGTCTGGGTGAGCATCGTGAACTCGATCGGCCCGGCGTTGGCTTCCTGCAGTAGCTGCTTGGCCTTGGCGATGTCCCGCTTGTACAGGGGGTAACCCGACACCGGGAGCGCGAAGTTCGTGAGCGCGGGGGCGATCGGCCCGGCCACCTCGCCTTCCCCGAAGGCGACGGCATCGATGATGGCCTGTCGGTCGATCGCGTACGCGATCGCCTGACGGACCTTCAGGTCGTCGAACGGCTTCCGCTTCGTATTCACGAACAGGAGGTGGTAGCTGAGGCTCGGCTTGGCGGACAGCACCAGGCTGGCCTCTCCGCGCAGCGTGCGAGCGACCTTCGCGTCCAGCACGATCGCCATGTCCGCGGCCTTGGTCCGGAGCGCGGCCGTCAGCGCCTGTTCGTCAGGCACGACGTTGATGCGCAGACCGTCCAGGTAGGGCTGGCCGGCCACGTAGTAATCGCGGTTCGCCTCGAAGCGCATGAAGTTGTCCGGGACCCATTCGACGAGCTTGAACGGCCCGCTGCCGATGACCGTCTCCTTCTTCGACAGATCGGCGTTCGCCTCACCGATCTTCTTCGAGACAACGCCGGTGTTCGGGTGCGCCATATAGGCGAGGAGAGCGGCGTTCGGGGCTTTCAGCTCGAACATGACGGTGGATTCGTCGGGGGCGGTGATCGTGCCGACGTCTGCGAAGAAGGATCGCGCGACCGCCGCGTTCTTGGGGTCGATGATGCGGTCGTAGGTGTACTTCACGTCCGCGCTCGTCAGGGCATCGCCGTTGTGGAACTTGACGCCCTTGCGCAGCTTGATGGTGACCTGCTTGCCGTCCGCGGAGGTCGTCGCGGATTCGGCGAGGTCGGTCTGCACGCCGACGTTCTCGTCGAGCCGCATCAGGTAGCTGTAGACGAGCTCGAAGACCCTGGCGGCAGTGAAGGCGGGGGTCTTGTGCGGGTCGAGGTTCGTGACCTCGCCCTGGCGCGCGAGGATCAGAGTGCCGCCGCGCTTTGGCTGGCCCGTCGTGCCACTCTGGCCGGACGGTGCCGCCGGCGCGCAGGCGGCGACGACGATCGCCATCGCGAGAATGCCGGCGATACCGCTCCTCAGATCACGCACGGACGACCTCCCGAGGCAGGCGGTCGATAGTACCAATGACCATGGCGACTACTTCTTCTTCACGGGCTGCGCCCCGCCGTGGATGATCCGGAACAGGTACTCGGCATCGAACACGATGAGCTCGCCGCTCGGCATGTTCGAGACGGCCACGGTGAAGCTGTCCT
>JACDAF010000156.1 GCA_013695575.1 Chloroflexota bacterium
ACGAAGAACAGCGTGGGGATGAGCAGGAGCAGGCGCCGCAGGGTGTACTTGAGCATGAAGGGCGGTCGGTTCCTCCCCTGTTCGGTTTCGCGAGTGTATACGGCGATACGGACAGGACGGTTTGCGCCCGGCTTCGCGGCGAGGTGCCGCAAGGCCCACGCGCACGAAGCAGGCGAAGCCAGCGCAGTGCGCGGGGATAGAAGGGGCCGGCCTTGCGGCCGGCCCCCATCGTGACGCGAGAGTCGTGGCCCTTAGCCCTTCTTGGTGACGTAGATCTCCCAGAGACGCATCTGACCGAGGACGGCGTCGATCGCGGTGGTGGTGACGCCCTTCACCCAAGGCTTGATGAGCGCGGGGCTGGCGTCGTAGTACACCCACGCCGCGGGCGCGTCGTTGCTCAGGATCTTGCCGGCCTTCAGGTACTCGGACATCCGCTTCGTGGCGTCCTTCTCCTGGTCGGCCGCGCGCACGATCTTGTCGAACTCGGGGTTCGAATAGCTGACCCGGCCCGACGAGATGCCGCTCTTGGTGATCCACACGGTGGTGTGCCAGTTCTGGGGGTCCGGGAAGTCGGCGCACCAGCCGAGGAAGAAGACCTGCGGGGTGGTCTCCGGCTTCTTCGTCAGGGCGGTGTAGGCCGTCCCGTCGACCGGGTCGAGCGCCACGTCCACGCCGAGGTTGTTCTTCCACTGCTGCTGGACCCACTCCATGCGCGCCTTCGTACGCGCGCCCGACGAGTAGGTGATCTTCAGACCGGTGAACGCCGGGTTCGTGAGGGAGGCGTACTTCGACGAGGCGATCAGGGTCTTCGCGGCGGCCACGTCGAACTTCTGGACCGTGTCGGTCTCGTCGTAGCCGGGGTAGCCGGCACGGATGAATCCGGCCTTCGCGGGCTGACCGGTCTTCTGGACGTCCTTGATGTAGGCCTCACGGTCGAATGACTTCGCGAAGGCGAGACGCACCTTCTGGTCGTCGAACGGGGGCTTGGCGTTGTTGAAGCCGTAGTAGAAGGTGCAGGAGCCGCCGCTGTCGACCATCTGCGCCTTCAGGGCCGGGTCGCTCTCGATCGAGCGGAGGTCCTCGGCGGCGACCCCGGTGGTGTCGAGCTCATTGCTGCGGTACGCAGCGAAGGCAACGGCGCCTTCAGTGATCATCACCTGGGTCTTCTTCTTGAGCTTGACCTCTTGGCGGTAGTTCGTGTTGCGCTCGAAGACCATCTTCTCGTTGTGCTTCCACTCGGACAGCTTGAAGGGCCCGTTCCCGATGTAGGTCGCGGGCTCCGTCCACTTGTCGCCGCCCTTCGTGACGTCGGACTCGCGGGCCGGCATGCCGACCCACATGTACGTGATCGAGGGGAAGTAGGCGGCAGGCTCGATGAGCGTGAACTCGAGCTCCTTGGGACTCAGGACCTTGATGCCAAGGCTTGCCTTGCCGGCGTCGAGCTCAGCGGGCGTCGCCTTCTTCGGGTCCATGTGATACCACGCGTCGCAGCCCTTGATGATGAAGAGCACGAAGCCGTAGTCGCCGGCGTTCTGCGGGCTGCAGGTCCGGGTGTACCCGTAGGCGAAGTCTTTCGCCGTGAGCGGGCTCCCGTCCGAGTACTTGAGTCCGTCGCGGAGGGTGTACTTGTAGGTGAGGCCGTCGGCGCTGACCTCGGGGTCCTTGGCGGCGGCGGCGGGGATCGGCTTCAGGGTCTTCGGGTCGAGGCTCATGAGCCCCTCGAAGACCTGCATCACGATGCCGATCTCACCGAGGAACGAGGCCTTGTGGGGATCGATCGTGTCCGGCTCCGAACCCATGTTCGTAATGAGCTCGCCCTCGGGGTCGTAGTCACCTGCCTGGGTCTGCGGGCCCTGCGTGCTGGTGCAGGCGCTCGCGATGAGGCTCAGGATCATCAGGCTGGCCAGTACCGACCAGATGCTGTTTCGGCGTCGAGTCATGCGTCCTCCTATCGAATCTGGGCATCATTCTGCGTGTTCGGGCCGCCGGGCCGCAATGACCGGGACGGTCGGGGCCTGCTGACCCTCGTGGACCCGATACCGCTCCACCCGCCCGCTGGTTCAGTCGGGGCGGCCGCGTCACGGAGCGGTGAACCTCCACTCGTGCGCGTTCCAGGTGAGCGGCGCGAGGTGCGGGGTGGGGCGCACCCCGGCGAGGCCTCGCGGGGCAACGTCGACCGCGAGATACTGGTACAGGGGGACGCTCGGGACGAATTCGACATAGAGCCGCTGGAGCTCGGCGTACAGGGCACGGCGGTCGGCGTGCTCGGGGCTCGTGCGTGCCGCTGCCGCAAGGGCATCGAACCATGGCCCGGCCCTCCCGGCGTGGCGGAGCGTCGCGAAAAGGGGATCGGTGGCGAGCTCAGGCACGACCGCGAGATCGAACGCGCCGCTGGCGACGAGCGCCTCGACCTCGGGAACCGGCAGCGCCCTGACCTCGACCGCGATGCCGACGGCCCCGAGCTGCCCCGCCGCGATGCGCGCCGCATCGAGCCGGCCGGAGGACCCCTCCGCGACAAGCATCGTCAGGACCAGCCGCTCCGCGCCCCGCTGCAGGATGCCAAAGGTGCCCGCCCGGTAGCCGGCCGCGGCGAGGAGCGCGCGGGCACGCTCGCGATCCGGCCCAGCCGCGGCTCCGAGATCGACCGCGGCCCAGAGCGGCGGGACGAGGTAGCTCCGCGGCGCGCGGGCACGACCGACGAACACGGTATCGACGATCGCCTGACGGTCGATCGTGCGCTCGATCGCCTGGCGCACGCGCAGGTCCGCGAAACGGCCACCGAACCGGAGGGTCTCGGTGGCCTCTGCCGCGGTGTAGTAGGTGAGCAGGCGCGCCCGCTCGTTCCCTTCGAACAGGCGATCCAGGGCGCGACCAAGATCGGCCTCGAGCGCTGGCGAGGGAGCGATGTCGAGCTCCGCACGGGAGAGCGCGTCGAGCACGGCGCTGCGGTCGCGGAAGAACCGTACCTCGATACGGCCGAGTCCCGGCCTGCCGAGGACGTAGTCGGGGAACCCGGCCAGCGTGATGCCGAAGCCGGGGAGCCAGGCAGCCACGACGAACGGTCCGGCGTGGATCGGGTCGCGCGCGTACGCGGAGCGCACGGCGGAGGTGGCGCCGGCCAGGATGTGCCGCGGCATCGCGCGCGCGGCCAGCGGGTAGGCGTCCCAGCGCTCGTTCGCCCGATAGACGAAGCGGACCGTCCGCTCCGAAAGCACCTCCACCCGGTCGACACGCTCCGCGACGAGGCGCGCTTCGGTCCCTGAGGGCGCGCCGCGGTCCTCGTCCCAGGCGAAGCGCACGTCCTCGCCGGTGACCGGCCGCCCGTCGTGCCAGCGCGCCTCGGGGCGCAGGTGGAAGGTGGCGACGAGCCTTCCGCCCGGGGCATCCGGATCGTCGTAGAGGACGCGGACGCCCCCGTTCTCGAGCGTCGGCACCTCGACGGCCAGACGCGGCGTGAACTGGTCCGTGGCGTCGCGCCGGACGAGCGTCTCGGTGACCGCAGCTGCGACGACCCGCGCGCTGGGGTGGTCCGAAAACACGGTCGGAGGCTCTTCGACGAGCCCGATCACGACATCCCGCCGGGCTGGCGCGGCGGTCGCGCACGACCCGACGACGCACGCGATGACGATCAGGAGCCCGAGGGGACGCACGAGTGGAGTGTGCAGCGGCGCGCGTGCCTGCGGGTCTAGCGGAGCAGTCCCCCCCGCTCGCGGACGGTGTTCACGGGCTCGTCGTCATCCCCCGGCGTGGGCACGGTCGTGCGGCGGAGCAATCCCCCCCGTTCGCGGACCGTGATCACGGGCTCGCCGTCGTTCGCCTCCCGCGTCGGCACCGTCGCTGCGTCGACGTCGTCGGTGCCGGGCGCAGCGAGCCCGAGGCGGAGCAGACGCACGAGCCTCGAGTCATCGAGGGGCACCGCGACCCGGACCACGTACTCGCTGCCGCGCTCGGGCTGCACGAAATCGGTCTGGCCGCCGACGCCCCCCAGCGATCCGGCGAAGAGGAGCGCGGTCATGCCGACGGCGAGCGAGGTCTCACCCAGGCGGCCCAGCCAGACGACCGCGCGCCAGCCACGGCTCTCGGGCGCTTCCCGCTGCCAGGCCACACGCGCACGGACCCGGGCGGCCGAGATCGGGACCCGTCGCGAGCGGCCGGGGGCGAATGCGTCGTCCAGCAGGCGGTCGAGGACGACCTGCTCCTCGAGCCCGACGCCGCGACCGAAGAGATTCACACCTGTCCCTGCGAGCGCATCAGCTCCATGCTCCCGGTAGCGCCGAGGGCCACGGTCGGTTCGACGGAAAGCCCCGGATGTGCCGAAAGATGCGTTCTGAGGTTCCGGAGCGCGTAGTGCAGGCGCGATTTCACCGTGCCGACCGGGCAGCCCACGACCAGCGCGATCTCGGCGAGGTTGAGCCCGTTGAGGTAATGCAGCACGACGACGACCTTGTGCTTGTCTCCGAGCCGATCGACACACTCGAGCACCGCGGCGCGCTGCTCGGCGCGCTCCGCGAGGATGGGCGGAGAACCCTCCTCGGGCGTCATGACGTCGGCGAGCGCATCGTCGAGCGAGCTGAAGGTGATGCCCTTCCGCGGCTGGCGGTTGTAGCTGAGGTTCACCGCCACGCGGTAGAGCCACGGCCGCAGCGATTCGTCCGGCTCGAGCCGGTCGATCGCGCGGTACGCCCTCGCGAACGTGTCGACCACGATCTCCTCCGCGTGCGAGGGGTCCTTGGTGATCGAGAGCCCGAGGCGGAAGATGCCGTCACGGTAGCGGTAGAAGAGCGCGTCGAAGGCAGGCATGTCGCCGGTACGCGCCGCCACCACGAGCTCGCGATCGGTGCGCTCCTCGAAGGCATCCGCGGCGGGCGCGGCTCGGCGCCGGGTCATTCCGTGTCCAGCAGGTAGCGGCGAATGCAGACCGGGACCCGGTCCTCCGCGATCTTCCGCTCCTCGACGAAGGCACCGCGCATCGGCGCGTGGATGAAGTCGTCGCCGCCCAGCGACATCGCGACGTGGGTCACGTGCGGGCTGCCGAA
>JACDAF010000177.1 GCA_013695575.1 Chloroflexota bacterium
GGAGAACCCGTGATCCTTGGCCCAGAGGATCAGATCGAGCGTGCCGTAGTCGACCGAGAAGTAGAAATCCTCCTGCGACTGCTCGAGACTGTAGGTGTCGGTCGTCGGCTCACGCCGGACGATCTCATCGATGACGGCGAGATGGCGCGCCAGAGCGTAGACCTGGGTCTTGTACAGCGTGGCGATGGGCATCACGTCGGCCGCGCCGTCTCCCGCCTTCACGAAGAACCCCTGGTCGTGCTCGAGTCGGTTGGCCGTGCCGGCGACGGCGTAGTTGAGCCGGTCAGCGTGGTAATACTCCAGCATCTTCCGCGTTCGCTGCTTGAAGTTCGTGGCCGCCACGATCTGCAGATAGGCGTGAGGCGGCAGACGCGCAGCGTGTACCTCTCCGTCCTCGCGACGCACCACGACCCTGAAGAAGTTCACCGTGTCGGTGTTCAACGGGTCGCTCGCCAGCACGATCTTCCACGGCATGTCTGCCTCGAACCACGGCACGACCTCCCGGACCGCGGCGTCGCGAGCTCGGTAGCACCCGGCCGCATCCAGGATCGGCGTGATGTCCATCACCTCGTAGGCGATGCCGAGCTCCTCGCACAGCGCTTTGCCGTATTCGAGACTCTCCGGGCTCGAGTCACGCTCTGGAAGCAGGAGCGCGAAGACCCGCTCGGGTCCGAGCGCGCGTACGGCCAGCGCTGCCACGCAGGCGGAGTCGATACCACCCGATACGGCCACCACCGCCCCGCGCCTTCGCAGGCGCTGCATGACGGTCTGGCGCAGCGCGCGAGAGAGCTCGCTCGCTTTGGCCTCGAGGTCGAGCTTCAGCGCGTCCTCGAGCCGAGCGGTGACGGTCATCCTCCGAGCACTGCGGCCGAGGCGCGCGTGGTCGCGAGCTCCGCCCGCAGCAGCTTGCCCGCCTCGGTCCGCGGGAGGGCATCGACGAAGGTGATGGTCTGCGGGACCTTGTAGGCCGGCAGCTGCTCGCGACAGAACCGGCGTAGGTCCGCCTCGCTGACCGGGCCGCCTGGGCGGCGCACCACGAATGCCGCCGCCGCCTCGCCTGACGGTGCCCTCGACACCCGCACCACACCCGCTTCAGCGACCCGCGGATGGCGCTCGAGCGCCTGCTCGATCTCCACCGGGCTCACGCGGTGGCCGCTGATCTTGAAGATCTCGTTCGAGCGTCCGACATGGAAGAAGAAGCCGTCCCGGTCGCGGTACGCGACGTCGCCAGTCCACAGCCAACCATCCCGGAGGAGCGCGGCGGTCTCGTCGGGCTCGTCGAGGTAGCCCAGAGTCACGTTGTCGCCGCGCGCCACCAGCTGACCGATCTCATCAGGCGCCACTTCCACACCGTCGGCGTCCACGACCTTGAGCTCGACACCGGGGATGGCGATCCCGATCGAGCCGTCCTTGTCCGCGGCTCGCTCCGGTGGCAGGTAGCTGAGCCGTGCGGTGGCCTCGCTCTGGCCGTACATGACGAACAGACGGGCCGGATGGAATGCGCGCCGCACCCACCGGATCGTGTCGGCCGCCATCGCGCCCCCCGCCTGCGTCACATAGCGAAGCTTTGGCCATGACAGCGACGCCACGTCGACCCGTTGTCGAAGGATCTCGAAGGTCAGCGGCACGCCGGCAAAGCCGGTGCAGCCCTCGGCACCGATCGCCTCCATCACGACCTGCGGATAGAGAAAGCGGTTGTCGAGAAAGACGGAGCCGCCGACGAACAGGTGCGTCTGCAGCACGCTTCGTCCGTAGCAGTAGGAGAGAGGCAGAGTGAGCATTGCCCGGTCGGCTGCGGTGAGCTCGAGGTACTCGACGATCGAGCGCGTGTTGGCGTCGATGTTGCGAAAGGATTGGATCACGCCGCGCGGCCTCCCGGTCGAGCCGGACGTGTAGAGGATGAGGGCGGGGGAGTCCGGATGTCGGTCGGCGGGAGCGACCAGCGTTCCCTGCGCCTTCGCCGCAGCCGATCCCGGATCGAGCCTTCCATCCTCCAGCAGCCGGACGACCGACGCGTCGCCGCTCGCCTCTCCAGTGCCGGGCGCGGTGAGGCCCGACTGCACGACCCAGAGGCTCAACGGATGCGAGCGCGCGATCTCGCGCCACATGCGGACGTCACGCGCAGGAACGAATGCGTGCCGCGCATCCGTCTGGGTCGCGACGGCGCCGAGCGCATCGGTGCCCCACTGTCGACCGACTTCGACGACGCAGGCGCCCAGCTGCTGCAGGGCGAGGCTCGCGACCACGCTCGCGGGGCTATTGGGAAGCGCGATAAGGACACGTTCCCCGGCGCGCACACCACTGCGAGCGAGACAGGAGGCGAGCGCTCGCATCCGGTCGGCCAGGTCGCCGTACGAGAGTCGGGCGTCCGGCGATGCCACCGCAGGCGCCAGCGGATCGCGGGCGGCATGCGCGAGGACCCAGTCAGGCGGGAACGGAGACTTCATCAACGTCGAGCTCGACCGC
>JACDAF010000193.1 GCA_013695575.1 Chloroflexota bacterium
GGGCGGGGATGTGGACGTGCCCTGATCGGATCTTGAGGAACGTGGCGGTCCCGTCGTCCGCGATGATTTCATAGACGGACGCATATGGGACGTGGCCGACCGGGAGGAAGGTGATCGAGGCGACCCGGATGCCGTACTGAACGTCCAGGCAGGCGGTGATCGCATCACGGTCGAACCCCGGGTCGTCTCGCATCGTGCCCGATTCCCTTCCCTACATGGTGCTCGATCGCCGGATCTCGGTGGTCCCGGCGACCATCGGCATCGTACCAATGGGCGAATTCAGGTCTGATCGGTGCCGGATGGGGCGGATCTCTCCGGCGACAGATCGCGGGGACGGGGATATACTCCGCCGACGTACACGGTCTGGCGATGAGGGAGGAAAGACGAGGATGTCCACCACGATCACCGGCCCGACGACGTTGCGGATCACGGTTTCGGTCAACGGGACGCAACGGCAAGCCGAGGTCGAGCCTCGCCTGCTGCTGGTCCACCTGCTCCGGGACTCCTTCGGGCTCACTGGCACCCACGTCGGGTGCGACACCAGCCAATGCGGCGCCTGTGTGGTCAACCTCGACGGACAGACGGTGAAGAGTTGCACCGTGTTGGCGGTCCAGGCCGACGGCGCCACCGTGACCACGATCGAGGGGATGGCCAGGGACGGCAAGCTCCACCCGGTCCAAGAGGGGTTCTGGGCCAAGCACGGCTTGCAGTGCGGTTTCTGCACCCCGGGGATGATCCTGTCGGCGGCGGCGCTGCTGGAGAAGAACCCGGACCCCAGCGAGGACGAGATCGAGCACGCGATCGAGGGCAACTTCTGCCGGTGCACCGGCTACCACAACATCGTCCGCTCAGTCCAGCACGCGGCCGAGCTGATGCGCCGGGACGCCTGACGTCGCGGCCGCCCAGCCGGGCCCGACCGGCCATGGCCCACCGCACATCACCGGACCTGTCCGCTCGACCCGTCCGCCTCGCCCATGCCCGATGCCCGCGAAGGAGCGACCACCATGTTCCCGTCCTCGTTTGCCTACCATCGCCCCGCCTCGGTCGAGGAGGCCGTCGCCCTGATCGGGGCCAATCCCGACGCCAAGGTGCTCGCGGGGGGACACTCGCTGATCCCGGCGATGAAGCTGCGCCTGGCGATGCCGGAGGCGCTGATCGACCTGAACCGAATCGATGCCCTACGGGGGATCTCGGTGAACGGAGAGGTGACGATCGGGGCGATGACGACCTATGCCCAATTGCTGGACGATGCCGGGTTAGGGGGGCGGTTCACGGTGATCCACGACGCGGCCGACCATGTCGGCGATGTCCAGGTCCGGGCCCGTGGGACGCTGGGTGGGTCGATCGCCCACGCCGACCCGGCGTCTGATTTCACCGCCGTGATACTGGCCCTCGGAGCGCGGGTGACCGCAATCGGACCGGAGGGCGAGCGGACGATCGAGGCCGACGACCTATTCGTGGACCTGTTTACGACCGCGCTACGGCCCGATGAACTATTGACACGGATCACCATCCCCGCCGTCGCCGGCACGGTCGTCACCGCCTACGCTAAGCACGCCCACCCGGCCTCGGGCTACCCGGTGGTGGGGATCGCGGCGATGCTGACGATGGAGGGGAGCACGGTGAGCGCGGCCCGGATCGCCGTCACCGGCGCGACCTCGAAGGCGACGCGGCTGACGGCCGCGGAGACCGCCCTGACCGGCCAGGCAGCCGACGCCGCCGTCATCGACCGGGCGGCGGCGGCGGCCGAGGGACTGGAGATTAACGGCGACGCCTACGCCTCCGAGGAGTACCGGCGCCACCTGGTCTCGGTCCTGACCGGCCGGGTGATTCGCCAGGCGATCGCGCGGGCGACCTAACCGCGGGGACATGTCGCACCGCTGATGGTGACCTTACCGTGGCGTCGCCCGGAGGGCGGGCACCAGCGTGCCCGGGTGGTCTGTGCAGATGGCGACCACGCCGATCCCGGCCAGGCGGGCCGCTTCGCCCACGTCGTTGACCGTCCAGGCCGCGACGTGGTGGCCGGCGGCCTGGACATCCCGTACGGTCCCGGCGGTCAGGCCGTCATGCCAGAGGCTGAGCGTGGTCGCGCCCACCTCGGCCCCGAGCGCGAGGGCGTCGTCGTCGGCGCCCGTGGCGATCACCCAGATCTCGGCATCCGGGGCAAGGGATCGCAGGGTGCGGAGGATATCGGCGTCGAACGAGGCCAGGGTTGCCCGGACGGCGGGATATTGCCGCAGTAGGACCAGCGTGGCCGCCTCGCACCCCGCTCCCTTGACTTCGATATAGAGGGTGGCGCGGTCGTCGACCAGGGACAGGACCTCCTCCAGCGTCGGGATCGGTTCACCTTCACCGGCATCCAGGTCCCGGAGGCGGGCCAGCGGGAGCGAATCGACCATCCCGGTGCCGTCCGTGGTCCGGGAGATATCCCGGTCGTGGATGACGACCGGGACGCCGTCGGCCGAGGGCCAGATATCCAACTCGATCCCGTCGCTGCCGGCTTCGATGGCGCGGCGGAAGGCGTGGAGGGTGTTCTCGGGCGCCTCGCCCGATGCGCCGCGGTGTGCGTAGACCAGCATCTCTCCCTCCTCCATGGACCTGTTGACGACGATTTGGCCCGCGCCTGAGGCCTCGATCGCAGCATCCTCACGGCGCGCTCGTCGCCGGGTGTAACCCAAACTCTTGCATTGCGTGCCTGGCCATGCCGAGTGCTGGGGTCTTCCCACGCTGCGATTCAAAAACCTGGGTCGCACCCCTCGGCGCCCCGAATGTTGACTCGACACGTATCAAGGTTTATACTCCGTGTAGCGAAACACGGGAGGATCACCATGACATCGCGGTACGGCGAGCCGGTCTTCGTCATCAGCGTCGCGGCCCGGTTGGTCGAGATGCACCCCCAGACCCTCCGCAAGTATGAGCGGGAAGGGCTGGTGGCGCCGTCGCGGACGATGGGCAAGATGCGACTCTACTCGGACCAGGATATCGAACGGCTCCGGCAGGTCAAGTACCTGGTCGAGCAGCGGGGATTGAACCTGGCCGGCGTGCAGTTGGCCTTGGAACTGACGGCGCGGTTGCGTGACCTTCGGCACCGCATCGTCGCCGACCCGACCGTGCCGGCCAACGCGTCGGTCGCCCGCCACCTGCAGCGGGAGTTGGACGAACAGTTGGCGGTGCTGGGGTTCGTCGAGCAGGTCACCGTCGAGCAGACCGGGACCTGACCGTCGCGCTCGCGAGAACGATGTGCGCCGAACGCCTGCCGGGCATGTCCGGTGATCCGGTGGCGTGGCGGTCGCGGTGCCGGACGACCGCCATGGCCCCGGAGCTTGAACCGCACTGAACAGCGTGAAGAACGAGGAACGAGGAGATCCGAGCATGGCGACGAACGGGAGATTCACGGAAGCGGCGCAGGAGGCGATCCTCCATGCGCAGCGCGAGACGGAGGGGCGCAAGCTCGCGCAGCTGGAGACCGAGACGTTGTTGCACGGTCTCGTGACCGACGCCGACGGCGTCGTGCCGCGGGTCCTCTCCAAGTTGGATGTCGCCGCGGCGGCGGTGACGCGCGATCTCGAGGCAGAGTTGGAGCGATCCCCCCGGCTCCAATACAGCGCCGGGGCGTCGATGGGGGCCGGGTTCCGCAAGGCGCTCCAGGCGGCCGAGGCCGAGGCGACCCGGTTCGGCGACGAGTACGTCAGCGCCGAGCACCTGCTGCTGGGCGTCCTGGCCGTCGAGGGATCGACGGCGGCTCGCTTGTTGGTCCGCCACGGGGTGACGACGGAGCGGGTCCACGAGGCGCTGCGGGAGATCCGGGGCAACCAGCGGATCACCACGGCCAACCCAGAGGGGACCTACGAGGCCCTGGAGAAGTATGGCCAGGACCTGACCGCCTACGCCCGGGACGGTAAACTCGACCCGGTGATCGGCCGGGACGAGGAGATCCGGCGGGTGATCCAGGTGCTGTCGCGGCGGACCAAGAACAACCCGGTCCTGATCGGCGAGCCGGGCGTCGGCAAGACGGCGATCGTCGAGGGGCTCGCCCAGCGGATCGCGCGCGGCGACGTGCCGGAGGGGCTCAAGGACCGCCGCGTCATGTCGCTCGACCTGGGCTCGATGGTCGCGGGCGCCAAGTACCGCGGCGAGTTCGAGGAGCGGCTGAAGTCGGTCCTCAAGGACGTCGTCGACGCCGCCGGCCGGGTGATTCTGTTCATCGATGAGCTGCACACGGTCGTCGGGGCCGGCGCCGCTGAGGGCGCCATGGACGCCTCGAACATGCTCAAGCCGATGCTCGCTCGCGGCGAGCTGCACACCGTCGGCGCCACGACGCTGGACGAGTACCGCAAGCACATCGAGAAGGACGCCGCGCTCGAGCGCCGCTTCCAGCCGGTCATCGTGGGCGAGCCGAGCCTCGAGGACACCATCTCGATCCTCCGCGGGCTGCGCGAGCGCTACGAGATCCACCATGGCGTTCGGATCCTGGACTCCGCGCTGGTCGCCGCCGCCACGCTCTCGTCCCGCTACATCAGCGACCGGTTCCTACCGGACAAGGCCATCGACCTCGTGGATGAGGCGGGCTCAAAGCTGCGCATGGAGATCGACTCGATGCCCGCGGAGCTCGACGAGATCGAGCGCCGCGTGCGCCAGCTCGAGGTCGAGCGCGAGGCGCTCCGCAAGGAGACCGACCCCGCGAGCAAGGACCGGCTCGAGCGGCTCGAGCGCGATCTCGCCGACCTGCGCGAGAGCTCGGCCGGCCTCCGCACGCGGTGGCAGGAGGAGAAGAGCGCCATCGGGGAGATCGGGGAGAAGAAGGAGCAGGTCGAGGCTCTCCGGGCCCAGATCGAGCAGGCCGAGCGCACGGCAGACTTCGGCAGGGCCGCGCAGCTGAAGTACGGGACGCTCGTGCAGCTCGAGCGCGAGGCGGCCGGCGCGGAGGAGCGCCTGGCGAGGCTTCAGCAGGGCGGCCGGCTGCTCACGGAGGAGGTCACGCCCGAGGACGTCGCCGAGGTCGTCGCCAAATGGACGGGCATCCCCGTGACGCGCCTCCTCGAAGGGGAGATCCAGAAGCTACTGCGGATGGAGGACCGGCTCCACGAGCGTGTTGTCGGTCAGGACGAGGCCGTCCAGGCCGTCGCGAACGCGGTACGCCGCGCGCGGGCGGGGATGCAGGATCCGAACCGGCCGCTCGGCTCGTTCCTGTTCCTAGGCCCGACCGGCGTGGGCAAGACGCTGCTCGCGAAGGCGCTGGCCGCTTTCCTGTTCGATGACGAGAAGGCGATGGTGCGGCTCGACATGAGCGAATACATGGAGAAGCACACGGTCGCACGTCTGATCGGCGCGCCTCCCGGGTACATCGGCTTCGAGGAGGGCGGCCAGCTCACTGAGGCGATCCGCCGGCGCCCGTACGCGGTGCTGCTCCTCGACGAGATCGAGAAAGCGCACAGCGATGTGTTCAATGTGCTGCTGCAGATCCTTGACGACGGCCGGCTCACGGACGGCCACGGCCGGACGGTCGACTTCAAGAACGTCGTCCTGATCATGACGAGCAATACCGGCTCGACGTTCATCAGCGAGCTCTCGCGCGATCGCGACCGGATGCGTGCCCGCGTGATGGAGGCGGTGCGGGCGCAGTTCCGCCCCGAGTTCCTGAACCGCATCGACGAGATCGTCATCTTCGACGCCCTCGACGAGCGCCAGGTGACGGAGATCGTGGAGAAGGAGACCGCGGCGCTGGCGAAGCGCCTCGAGGAGCGGAAGCTTCGGCTCGAGCTCACTCCGAACGCGAAGGCCTTCCTCGCCCGCGAGGGTTTCGATCCGGTGTACGGCGCGAGGCCGATCCGCCGCACGATCCAACGGCTCGTGCTCGACCCGCTCGCGCAGAAGGTGCTGGCGGGCGAGTACACGGAAGGCGACACCGTGTTCGTCGACGTCGAGGACGGAGAGATCCGCTTCTGGAACGAGGAGTACGCGCGGGATAAGGCGGAGGCTCGCAGGGCCGTGGGTGCCGGCCGCGAGAACTAGCCGCCTCTTCGCGCCAGCGGCTCGGACGAACCGGCGTCCAGCGTTGGCGGCACTGGCCGTCGTGGCCGTGGTGGGGGTCGTCGTCATTGCGGCGTGCGGCACTCCCGCCGGCTCGGGCGCCCCACGCTCTTCCGATCACGGGTCCGGCGCCGCTTCGCCTACGGGAGCGCCGCACGCCGCTGGTAGCACCGCTCCGGGTTCCGACGAGTACTCGAGCACGGCACCGACCATCGCTCCAAGGCCGCCCGCATTGACGGCCCCCGCACCTTCCACTTTCCCGCCGGCCGCACGTCCGCTTGCAGCGACCCCGCCCGTCGCCGCGCTCATCGCGCAGATCAACGCGTACAAGATGGACGACCACCTGCGGGCGCTCGTCGCGGCGGGCTCGCGCGACGTCCGGCACGCGGGGCACGCGCAGGCCGTGGCATACCTCTACGAGCAGCTCCGCGCCGTCCCGGGCATCGAGGTCCAGACGCACCTCGCCGCCTACCAGGGTCAGCGGCTCGAGAACATCGTGGCCATCATCGATCCGCTCGGACCAGTGCCGCCGGGCGGCTGGGTCCTGGTGTCCGCGCATTACGACTCCATCGCGAACCGCACGCCGGGCTGGGACCCTCGCGTCACGGCGGCGCCGGGCGCGGACGACAACGCGACCGGCACGGCCGCGCTGCTCGAGCACACGCGCATCCTCGCGGCGAACCGCTCGGCTCTTCGCACGCGCGTCGTCGTGGCATTCTTCGACGGCGAGGAGCTCTTCTACAAGGGGAGTGCGGACTTCGTCTCGAAGCTCACGAAGCCGTATGCGTACAAGGCCGCGATCAACCTCGACATGGTCGGCTTCAACCCGATCACGGACCGGCTCGATCTGCTGTGGTATCTCCCGCACTCGGCAGGCCTGCGGGACCGCGTCGCCGCGACCAACCAGCGCTACGGGATCGGCGTCTCGCCTCTCAATCCGCTGTACGCGTCCGACGGGAGCACGATCATGGACGCGGCGCCGTTCGGCCTTGCGGGTATCCCCTCGATCGCGTTGTGTCAGCGGTACGGCGGGAACGACGCGTCGTTCCCGGGGAACTCCACCTTTCACACCAGCAACGACACCGAGGCGAGCGTCACGAACAGGGGCCTCTGGCTCAAGGCCGCGAAGCTCACGCTCGCGGTCGCGCTCGAGCTCGCGGCGGAGTGAGCCGGCCCGCTCCCTACGTCTCCCGTGCCGGAAATTGCTTGGACCCACTCCGGCACTAGGCCTGACCCTCCGCCCACCCGTCGGTGGTGGCGACGATGGTGACGGGTCCGTCGGCGTCCATCTCGATCCGCATGTTCGCCCCGAATCGGCCCACCTCGAGCGACGCGCCCGCGCCGCGGAGCGCGCCGCACAAGGCGTCGATCAGCGCGCGGCCGCGCTCCGGCGGCGCCGCGTGCGTGAAGTCGGGGCGCCTGCCGCGTCGCACGTCGCCATACAGCGTGAACTGCGGGACCACGAGGACCGCGCCACCAACATCGATGACGGAGCGATGCATCCGTCCGCGCTCGTCGCCGAACACGCGCAGCTCGGCGATCTTCTTCGCAAGGCGCTCACCGTCCTCCGGACGGTCGGACCCACCGATGCCGGCGAGCACCACGAGGCCGTGTCCGATCTCCGAGACGCGCTCATCGGCCACGTACACGGCCGCCGCGCGCACCCGCTGGATGACCGCCCTCAGGCTTCGCTCACCACACTGTCGGCCTTGCGGCGCGTCGGCTCCCACCTCCGCGCCTCGCTCGGCGTCGGACCCCGGCTGTCATTCCAGCATCCACGGGTTGTCGCCGCGCACGACCGCCTCGACCTCCAGAGCCGAGAGATGCCCCGGTGCCCACACCGTCATGCTCTTGCCGAGCGGCATCCGCGTGACGTAGGTGACCTTGCCGAAGCGGTAGCCGTGCTGGAAGAGGAACGGCTTGCCGTCGATCTCAATGAGCTGACGCCGGTCGGTGCTTGTCGCTGGCACGGCGCCAGTATGCGGAAGACGCCGCTAGTCGGTCGGCTCCCCAGGGTCGCTCGGGAAGCTGAACGCCTCGCTCCGATCGGCGGGGAACATGACAAGCGGCTCGCCGGGGTCGCTCGGGAAGCTCCAGTTGATGCGGCCGCCCGCGAGTGCGGGAGCGGAGTTGAGCAGCAGGACGGCGACCGTCAGCACCGTGATGAGCAGTTGGCGATACCGTGTCACTTCGCTTCCCCCCCGTTGTCCGCGCACGCTGCGTCTGCGATGCTTGGCAGTCTAGGTATGCGAAACAGCAAAAGTCAACAATCGGCCGTCGGCGAGATGTCGAACGTCACTCCCCCGGCAACCCTCGGCGAGCGCGTGCGCGCTGCGCGGCGGGGGCGCGGGCTCAGCCAGGCGCAGCTCGCCGGTGAGGAGCTGACGAAGGGCTTCATCAGCCAGGTCGAATCGGGGCTGGTCCGCCCGTCGCTCCGGTCGCTCCAGATCATGGCCACGCGGCTCGGCAAGAGCCTCGATTACTTCCTCGGCGACCAGTTCATCTCCGCCGCGAAGCGTGCGACCTTTCACATGCTCGCCGCGCAGGCCGCGGCGGAACGTTCCAGCTGGGACGAGGTGCGCGTGGCCGCTGAAGCGGCGCTCGCCCAGGACCCGACGCCGCGCGAGCGGGCGAAAGCGCTGCGACTCGTCGCGACGGCTGATCTTTCGACCGGGTCACGTGAGGCTGCCTTCGATCGCGTGCAGGAAGGCCTCGCGATCCTCGGACCGGCGGTGGATCCGGCCGAGTACGCGCAGCTGCTGTTCGTTCGCGCGATGAACTACAGCGCGATGGGGCAGCTCGTCGCGGCGACCGAATCCTACGAGTCGGCGCGACGGACCATCGACGAGTACGAGGTGAGCGACCCACGGCTACGCGCGCGGATCCTGGTCGCTCTCGGCACGATGTATCGCCGTCTCCACCGGACCACGAAAGCGATGGCTGCCTACGACGGCGCCCTTGCCCTCGCCTCGCGTACCTCCGAGCTCGACCTGGCCGCGCGTGGCTACATGGGCGTAGCGGTCTCGCTCTACGACTCGGGCGAGCTCGATGGTGCGATCACGAACTACGAGCGAGCGCTCGAGCTGTTCGAGCGTGCGTCCGACACGTCGTTCGAGCTGATGGTCACGCAATCCCTCGCGGCGGTCCATCTCGAGCATGGCGACACGGCCGCCGCGCGCGACCTCGCGAAGCGTGCCATGGAGCGCGGGCGCGCCGTGGGCGACGAGCGTTGGGCAGCGGTCGCGGAGGTCGTTCTCGCTCGCGTGGCGCTCGCCGAAGGCCGCGAGGAGGATGCGCTCGTGTCCGCCGAACATGCCGAGGGCGTGCTCGCCAGCGCGGGCGATGATCTCCAGCGGGCCGACGCCCTTCGCGTGATCGGCGCCGTGCACGATTCGCTCGGCCACGTCTCCGAATCGGAGCGCAGCTACCACGGGTCGATCGCGATCCTCGAGCACATCGGTGACCTCGCGGATCTCTCCGCCGTCGCGCGAGAGTTCGCGCAGAAGCTCCGCGCGCGCGGGAAGCTCGCGGAGGCGTTCGAGATGCTCGAGCGCTCACAGGGAGCATCGGTCAAGCGGTAGCCGTACCCTCGTCGCCATGGTCCGGCAGGCCCTCTCCTTCGACAACGACGCCGTAGCCGCCGTCCTCGACGAGATCGGGGATCTCCTCGAGCTGAAGGGCGAGAACGTCTTTCGAGCCGTCACGTATCGCGCGGCGGCCCGCGCGATCCGCGACCTGCGCGAGCCGCTCAGGATGTACGTCGAGCAACAGCGACTCGCCGAGATCCCCAAGGTCGGCGCCTCCGTGGGTGACGTGATCAGGCAGCTCCTCGAGACCGGGAGCTCGAAGCGTCACGACGAGCTGCTCGCCGCGGTGCCGCAGGGTCTCCTCACCCTGCTGCGCGTCCCCGGCGTCGGACCGGCGACGGCCCGCACCATCCACGAGCACCTGCACATCACGACGATCGATGAGCTCGAAGAGGCCGCCAAGAATGGCCGCCTCCGGAAGCTGCCGAAGATCCAGGCGAGGACGGAGGAGAACATCCTGAAGTCGATCGCCTCGCTCCGGCAGCGTACCGGCCGTGCGCTGCTCAGCGATGCGCGCACCGCGGCGTCGAGGATGATCGACTGGCTGCGGCAGGAGACGGGCGAGCAGCGGGTCGAGATCGCCGGAAGCCTGCGGCGCTGGCGCGAGACGATCGGCGACATCGATCTCCTCGTCGCATCCAGCTCGCCGGGACCGGTCATGGAAGCCCTCACGAGGGCCCCCTCAGTCCTGCGGACCCTCGCTCGCGGGGACACCAAGACCTCGGTCGTGGTGGACCGCGGGGTCCAGATCGACCTTCGCGTGGTGCCGGAAGCGTCCTGGGGCGCGGCGCTGCTGTACTTCACCGGCTCGAAGGAACACAACGTGCGCCTTCGCGGCATCGCCCTCCGCAAGAAGCTCCTGCTGAACGAGTACGGCCTCTACCGCGCCGGCGAGGAGAAGTCGGGTGCTCCCGTCGCGTCGAGTACGGAGGACGAGATCTACGCCGCGCTCGGAATGCAGTGGATCGCGCCCGAGCTGCGCGAGGATCGCGGCGAGATCCAGGCCGCCGCCGCGGGGGAGCTGCCCGAGCTGCTAGAGCTCGCAGACGTCCGGGGGGACCTGCACTCACATTCGAACTGGACGGATGGTCGCGATTCGATCGCGGCGATGGCGCGAGCCGCACGCGCGAGGGGCTACGCGTACATCGGGCTCACGGATCATTCCGTGGGGCTCGGGATGACGCAGGGACTGAACGTCGAGCGAATCCGGGAACGGAACGCCGAGATCGCCGCGCTCAATATGGAGCTCGCCCCGTTCCGCATCCTCACCGGCACCGAGGTCGACATCCGCGCGAACGGGCGGCTCGACTATCCGGATGAGGTGCTCGCGCTGTTCGACGTGGTCACGGCGTCCGTGCACTCCGCGTTCAACCAGACCCGGGAGGTGATGACGAATCGGATCCTAGGCGCGATGCGCCATCCCCTCGTTGACGCGCTCTCGCACCCCACCGGCCGCCTCCTCGAGCGGCGCGACGCGTACGACGTGGACCTCGACCAGATCATCGACGTCGCGGCGGAGACGGGCACACGTCTCGAGGTGAACGGTGGTCCGGAGCGCCTGGATCTGCCGGATGTCTATGTCCGCAAGGCGATCGCGAAGGGAGTCCGTCTCGTCACGAACTCCGACGCGCATGCTATCGAGGAGCTCGACTACATGACCAACGCCGTTGCCACGGCGCGCCGCGGCTGGGCCACCGCCGCCTCCGTGGAGAACACGAGGTCGCTGGATGCGCTGATGAGCATCCGGCCGAAGCGCCCCCGATGAGCCGCGCCCGCTGGACCGTGCGCGGCCGAGTGCAGGGCGTGATGTTCCGCGCGTCCGCGCGGGCGCGCGCCGAGCAGCTGGGGCTTACCTGCCAGGCCTGGAACCGCGACGACGCCGCCGTCGAGGTCGTGGCCGAAGGCGAGGCCGAGGCGCTCGACGAGCTGGGGCGCTGGTTGCACCGCGGGCCGCCGCTTGCTCACGTCGACTCCGTGCAGCGTCTCCCTGCCTAACGCCGCGCGAGGACCGAGGGTCCCGTGGTCCCGGTCAGCGCCGACGGCGCTTCCGTCGCTCGGGCTTCGGGATGTACCGCAGGCGTCGTTGCTCGCGCGCCCACGCCGTCTCGCGCGGCGGTAGCCAGTACAGGTACATGAAGGCGAGCATCGCGAGGTTGACGAGCAGCGAGATGAGAATCGTGAGGAACGGCAGCTTCGCGATGAGAAGCACGAGCACCCAGATGAGGAAGATGATGTTGATCCACATCGCCCACGGCCTGAGGTCCCGCTCCGGCGGCGGCACCGGCCCGCGCTGCTTCCAGTAGTACCAGGCGACGTTCGCCGCGATGGCGATGAACGCTCCCGCGGCGAGCGGCCAGTAGTATCGGGATTCCGGATTGAACGGGTCGGTCAGGCGGCGCAGCACGTGCTCGAGATCGATCACCGGGGCGACCTATACTAGCCGCGCACACGGCCAGTCACCCCGCAAGGAGTCACCGCACCGTGCGAGCGATCCTCTCCGTATCTGACCAGACGGGCATCGTCGCGTTCGCGCGCGGGCTGCGCCAGCTCGGTTGGGACCTTATCGCGACCGACGGCACCCGTGCCGCGCTTGCGGCCGACGGGATCGAAGCGCGTGGGGTCGAGGACATCACCGGTTCGCCGAGCCTGCTGGGCGGTCGGGTGAAGACCCTGCATCCGAAGATCCATGCGGCCATCCTCGCGCAGCGCGACGACGAGTCCCACACCGCGGATCTCGCCCGCGAAGGCATCCTGCCGATCGACCTCGTGGCCGTGAACCTGTACCCGTTCGCGGAAGCCGCGGCGAAGGGCGTCTGGGGCGACCAGCTCCTCGACCTCATCGACATCGGCGGCGTCACGCTGCTTCGCGCTGCCGCGAAGAACCACCTGCACGTCATCGTCGTCTCGCGTCCAGACCGGTACGAGGCGATCCTCGAGGAGCTTCGGGAGCGAGGGAGCATGTCGGTGGAGACCCGTCGGGTCCTCGCCGCGGAGGCGTACTCGCACACGGCCGCGTACGACGCGACCGTGGCGGCCAAGCTCGCCCGCAACGCGGGCGTCACGTTCCCCGATGAGCTCACGCTCTCTCTGCGCAAGGTCCGCGACCTCCGTTACGGGGAGAACCCGCATCAGCAGGCAGCCTTTTACGCGCTCCGCGGAGAAGCGGGCGCCATGACGACGATGGAGCAGCTGCACGGCAAGGCCACGAGCTTCAACAACATGCTGGATATCAACGCGGCGTGGCGGATCGTCGCTGACTTCTCGCAGCCGACCGTCGCGATCGTGAAGCACCAGAACCCCTGCGGGATCGCTTCGGAGACCACCATCGAGGGTGCCTATCAGCGCGCGTTCCAATGCGACTCCGTGTCGGCGTTCGGCGGGATCGTCGGGGCGAATCGGCGGGTCACGAAAGAGCTCGCCCTCGCGCTACAGGACACGTTCTACGAGGCGATCATCGGGCCCGGCTACGACGAGGACGCGCTGCCGGTGCTTCGCGAGCGGCGCACGCTCGAGATCCTGACCGTCCCTGAATACCACCCGCGGCGGGGGCGGCCCGACCGCGGTGCGCTCGATCTCAAGCGCGTGGCGGGAGGGCTGCTCGTGCAGACACCGGACGAGTCGGTCACGGAGGAATCGAGCTTCAAGGTCGTCACCGAGCGCCACCCGACGCTCGAGGAGCTCACGGACCTCATCTTCGCGTGGCGCTGCGTGCGCCACGTCACCTCCAATGCGATCGTCCTCGCGAAGGATCTCGCGACGGTGGGTGTCGGACCGGGTCAGCTCTCGCGCGTCATCGCCGTGGACGTCGCCGTCCGCAAGGCGGGTGAGAACGCTCGGCTCGCGGTCATGGCCTCGGACGCGTACTTCCCGTTCCCCGACGGCATCGAGGTCGCGGGCAGGGCCGGAGTGACCGCGATCATCCAGCCCGGCGGCTCGATGCGCGATCAGATGATGATCGAGACCGCGAACCGCAACCGCATGGCGATGCTCTTCACCGGGAGACGTCACTTCAAGCACTAAGTGGCGTGTCCC